>JBDLRR010000298.1:0-4134 GCA_039799985.1 Pseudomonadota bacterium
CAATTGACGCGTGATTGGTTCAAGGAAGAAAGCCGCTTTTCGTCAGCGGTGCTCGCAACCCATTTCGTATTGGGATCACTGACGCGAAAGTCATATGTCGAGACAAAAAACAATGGGAAAATTGAAAAACCACAGTCTATCGCTGCAGGCAAAGTGAATGAACATGCCGAAGTCAGGCGTTTGCATCTGCTGATGCTACCCGCTGATCTTATGGAAAGTGATGATTTCAAAGCTGAACAATCAAAGTTGAGGGATTCTGAAAGAATTCCGTTCGTAATTTCAGGCTCCAACATTGTCGAACAATTGGATTCACTCTTTGCGAGTTTGCGTGGACCATTGGCCGATTTGTTCGACAAAACTCTTCATTCTGCACAAGACTATGGACTTGCGAAGCGCAGTTCGGATTCGCTCGTGTTGCTATCTCTTTCTCCACAGCTGCGATTTGGTCGACAGCCTGTCGGATTGGGATCGGATTCATTGGCCAATTTGAAAGAGAAACTGTTGATATATGAATCCCAAAGAAGGCTTTTATTGTCACAGTTTCAAATTTTCGGAATGATTCGACTGTTCGACGGAGTACCTTTTTTTGGGCAAAAAATTGATTGGCTGGAAATAGTTTCTGACGATGTAGCAAGAATCAGAAAGAGTGGAAGTCAAATATCGAGTCTAGACAAGAAACACTCCAGCAGCATCGTGGTTATCCAATTGGACAGCTTGGAAAATCGATTTACGAGCGTACACTCTCCATTTCGGCCCAAAGGATGGCCATTGCGCATTTCAAGTCACGAACGACGACTGGTGATAAAAAATATTTTTCGTGAGTTGACTCAGTACATTCAAGATAATTCTAGCGGTGCGCAAGACCACTGGTTGATATTGCCCTACACGGATGAAAAGAGAATCAAGCCGGTGAGTTTTGCAGTTATTAAATCAGGGTTTGATTTTATGCCTGACCTGCGAACTAAAGGACAAACTGGACTTGGAGTTATGAACGATGAGCTCGGGCAGAGTTTGGTTAACTTTTTGTCGGGTAATGTTCAAGCCCGTCATCCCGAAGTGGCTCACGATTCAAAGGCAAGTGGTGTGAACAGCGCTCCCCGCCTGAGATGCTTCGAGACCGAAGTTGATGCCGAAAGTGCGAATTTGCAGTTCCAGTCATCTGACGTGCGGGAAAGAAGTTTGGGAGAGCTGTTGAATTCAATGATTCAAATGCCGGAAGATGACTTGCGGTTTTTGAGCCGTGGTTCTCTCAATCTCATTGCAAGGGAACCCGGGTTTGGATTTGTTTGCCGCACGGAAAACCAAACCATAAACGAGACATTTCTGCTGAAGTACAATACGGGCGACACTCAATTTCACCGACTTCCTGGAAGTAACTTTTTCTCGTCGATTTTGATTTCAAAGCAGCAAGCCGCTGGTGACTCGGCTATGAAATCTTCGACCTCAAGGCTGGCTCAGAACGGAAATGCAACGGCTAATTTGAAGCCCCTGGATGAATTTGCAATGAAGCGCGATGTTCTGTCAGACTTCGCGGTTTATCAACTTGTACCCGATTCCAATTCTCAAAGCGAAACGGTTGTGCAGTCTTCGTGGCGGGTCCTAGACCGACGAGAAGCGCAGATGTTTTTTACCAAGTTTGAGGTTGAGACTTTGCGGGCTCTGGAGACTTTTGCGCGCGCGAGGATTCGTTGAATGTCACGTCGCAGTAATTTGAGATTCAACTTTTTCATTACATCAGCGGGATTGGTGCTGGGCCTGTTTGGTGCGGCAGCATGGTTGGTGAGTCGGTTTCCTTGGCCGGTTTTTCATGCTGATTTCACTTCCACTCGAGATTCCACCTTTATTGAGAATTGGCCGTTGCCCGCGTTGGAGGAAGACAAGCAAGATCGAAAGAAATTGCGTCGATTCCCGAAATCTGAACAACAGCGTCGTTTGGGAATCGTTATGCGGCGCATGGAATTTTTGAACGTTCCGATATTTGATTTTTTTCTGGATCAAGGCGTTCAGATCATTAGTCCCGAGCTTCCGGTGGGCTCTGCGCCATCAACGCCATTGATATGGCCGTCAATGAAATCAGGACGCAGGATCGGGACTGAGGAAACATCTTTCCGTGACCTCAGTTACGTCGTTCTTCCATCGAGCTTTGGTGCACAGTGCGTTGAGGGAATAAATATTTTTGGCGGGGAAGAAATCAGGATTGGACTTCCGCCTTCGAAAAATAAACGGAACATTGTGTTCAATGTGCTCCCGTTGACGCCATCGAACTTAAGGGCCTGGCTTGGGCAATTCAGTTGGGCCAGGCAATTCAATGATTCTGATGTGAACCGGATTCAGTCGATTTCCATTCCTGTCAATGACCCTGCAGCAACCACTCTTCGCTTGAGCATGGGAAACGGAAGTTTGTTGCTCACATCTGCATTTGTAGCGCAGTGGGACCGTTCGGGTCGCTTGCCAGTTCAGGTGGGAAGTCAGAGTTTGGTTTGGCGCTCCGCTAATGAAAAAGTCGCTTCAGACAGTCAGGATGAAACCGAGACGTTGCCGGAAGAAGGGGCTGATGAGCTATCCGGTGGTGTGTCGGCCAATGCTCAAGCGACTCCCGCAGCTCCACAAGCCACACCTCCTGTAACATCTCCAGCATCGTCGCAAGCATCGTCGCAAGCATCGTCGCAAGCATCGTCGCAAGCGTCGTCACAAGCGTCGTCACAAGCGTCGTCACAAGCATCGGCGCAAGCGTCGTCACAAGCGTCGTTGCAAGCGGCTCCGGCATCAAAAACAAGCGACTCCGTGGATGCTGCAGGCAAGAAGGTTAAGCCTTCTCCTGCCGAGGATCTGCTGGATCCTGAGACCGTCAAATACAATCAGGTTCTTGGAGTTGCCGGACCCAATTCGGTTGCGCTGGGTTACAACGTTGCATTGATTCAACTTGATCCGCTGTTGAATGATGTTTTTGCTGATGAAACAATGTTTGTAGCGTTGGCGCCGCGCTTGCACGCATTTTTGAAACAGTCATTGAATCTGCAGGTTCAGTTTCCGAATACTCCCTCGGCAGCAGAACTTTTTCAGCACACAATTGTGAGGCAAAATGGCGAGTTTATTCCGGTTGATCTTCCGATTTTGACGAGAGATCTGATTTCGGGAACAGGTGTGTTCAACTTGTACCAGGATTTCAGAAATTTTGGCTACAAAGTTGTCAGCTTTGCGAATCCGCAAGCTTTGTCGTTGCCGTCGGCACTGGCTTTCGGAACTGAGATTCCCAAAATTGAAGGTCGTTGGCTCGACAGCAATGATTGGAATTTTCTTGCCCGCAGAAAACAATTGGATCAGCAGAATGAGCCTGTGACTGGGCTGGAGGCAATTTTCAAGAGCGATCAATCATCACTTGTTCAGTCGGTCTCTGAAGGTGATTATTCAAAAATGTCAGAGCTGCTGGAAGGTCTGGAGCAGGAAAGTGATTCAATTCCAGACTGGCGAGCAAACGAAATCGCAATCATAAATTCTAGAAAAGTCTATCTGCCCAGGTTGATGGATGGCTTTCAAAAATGGATGAAGGACAACAGCCAGTCGCGCTTTTTGGCGCACATTTATCTGCACAATGAAGATCAAACATTTCGTCCGTCTTTCAAGGATTTTCTAAAAGTCCTCAAGTACAAGAAGATTAAGTCGATCGCCTTTCCTGGAGATGCTGACAGGTGGGCCCGGCTTGTGATGCTTGATAGGGTTTTTGGTTATTTGATTGATAACCTTGTTGCACGTCGAACGCATCACCGAACAGCAGTGGCGGTGTTGTTGCCGTCTCGCTCTGATTCAAGGAAGCCAACTCCTGGTCGAGTCTTGATCAATGTTCCTGGTTTGCTTTCCCGCAAGTTCACTCCCGAAAGGCCAATTGGTTTTGATGACGCACTTGCGACAATTGCTCAGACCGTGGGAGTTCAATTGAGCAATTTCGACACCGAAGGGCGTCTAATCTTTAGCGGGCAAGGAATCGAAAAAGAAGTCATCAAACCCAAGACTGAAGAAGTAGTCTCTGCGAGTAGAAATCCGGCCAAGGAATCTATCAAGGGTGTGATTGTTGAACAGGCAAAGACATCTGTACAAGATCAAGCTCGTCAAGAAGTGGTCGGAACATCCGTCCCG
>JBDLRR010000299.1:0-3794 GCA_039799985.1 Pseudomonadota bacterium
AGGCCAGCGCAGGAACGCGCGGAAAACGGTCTGCAAAATCACCACGACGCGACATGAGCGGAGCCAACGACTCACAACGTGCTGTCGGAGTTGTGGACGTCTTACTTTTCAAGAACAAGGAAATTTCACAAAGATGCACCGCAACACACGTCGGGAACGGCTTGATGGTCACAGCCGGGCACTGCTTTTTGGGAGCCTGGGATTGCAACGATGCTCGCGTCAGCTGGGAAAATGAAAACTTCACTTCACGCTGCCAGTATATTGTTTACAGCAACGCCAGCGAAGCCTATTCCGACGGACGTGAGATCTCAAATGACCTGACAGTCTTCAAGGTCGATCGCTGGCCTGCGGCAGCTGTTGCTTTGTCGGCCAAGGTCAATCCAGGAGAAAATCAAGTCGCAACAGGTGCCAGTGCCATCGCCATCTCTAAAAATACGGTCAGCGGATTCATAGCAACCAAAACTTCTGCGCCTTGCAATATTATTTTCGGACCTGTGGTCAATATCTTTTCGCAACCCAAACCTTTTGATACGGCAAAGCATGGTTGTGAAATTTCGGATATCTCGAGTGGCTCACCACTCATCAATTCATCCACCAATCAATTGATTGCCATTCACCAGGGAACAAGTCTGCTGCCCGAATTGGAAAATTCATCTTCCGAAGCCAGCACGCAACTGGTTCACTACGCAAAAATCATCGCAGACATAGACATTCAAAAAGCAACCTCGCTTCCCGATGCGATACCTTCAAACATCCGCATTGGTGGATTTGCTGGCGAGGTGTACAGCACGGGCATCAATGAACCGTTGAACCTGCGCATCGCCAACGTCCAGGCTAAAACGGGCGAAACCACGGTTTCATTTTCTGTGCACAATGGCCTCGACAGCGTGATTGAAGCTGTGGGCAGTGATGGTGGCAAAATCATCTTTGCCGGGCCTCGCAGGGCCGGTTACGAGCAACGATTTCGTCTGAAGGCTCCAGTCAGATTCAACCTCACGAGCACCCGGGGCGGCATGGCTCCTTTGGCCTGGATCGAAGACATCCAGAGTCCCTGATCTTTCAAAGCATCAATTTGGGTGTCGGTTTCAGTTTTTCCAGCACAAAGATGACATCCCAGGCGTGCACGCAGGAATGCTGTACTTGATTGGATTCGAGAGGTTTCCTGCGACATCGCGATAGCGCATGTAAAACTCGGCTGGGGCTGTCGGGACCACCGGAAAAGCAATGTCACCTTCTTTGAGCTCTCGAAGATTCGGTTCAGGATTTGTGCCCAATAGCGTCCGACAGCGTGTGTAGGCCGTGGATGCAGAAGCAGAAGCCGAAGTGGCAGCAATTGTCCAATCGTAAATCAACAGGCCAACCTCCTCGTAAAGGCCGGTTGTTGAATCTTTGGATTTGAAAACCAAACGTGCCAAGTCGTCGCGGAAAATAAACCCGCTGACGCTGTTGAGAAAGGTGGCATTACCGCCCAACTGGCCGTTTTTGGACTCCTCGTCGGAGGTGGCAGATGTTTGAATGCAGGTTCCCTCGCTGCCGCCAGCGCCCGTTTTTTCCATGCCGAAGGTGATTGCTCCGAGTGCGATGTCGGAAGGCGTCAGTGCAGTTGATTCAGCCTCGCGCAAAACTCCATCTTTGTAAAATTTGAGACTGCCCAACGGAACCCCATCAGACAATGAGTCAACATCATCCATGAGCGGTCGGGCAGTATCAACGATGACTGTCACCACGTTCAAACGCTTGGGGCTGATTGCCTCAGGGTCGTCGAGTTTTTCACTGATGTTGCCGAATTTATCCTTAATATAAACGAACCATTTCTGCCTGCCGCCGTACTGTGCGATGAGTGCCGCGTTGGCGACAAATCCAGCTTCTTCTGAAGTGAATGTCGCAACCCCGTTCACACACTCCTTGAACACCGGCAAGCTCATGCGGTAGGTCGGCACGGCGAACCCAAGCTCATCACCTTTGCTGCAAATGTAGTCGCTGTTGACCTTGGGAGTTACCATGGTGAATTTTCCGCCAGGCAATCCCGAGACAACATTGGTCGCACCACCGGTTGCGCTGGTGATTTTCAAATTCAGCCAATCATCAACTGACACCGACGGATCATCGCTAATGTCTGGAGTTGCACCCAGGTTCACTTTCATCAGGGTTTCCCGAGATGGTGCACCGACCTTTTTGTGGCCATAGACAATCAGTTCTGGAAACGACTCTGCAGACAATTCTCCACCATCCAATGCTCCGGCCATTCGGCTGACTTTGATGATGAATCGTCCTTCGGTCGTGTCGGTGAGTTTGAATATCTTCGGCAACGTGATCGAAAATTCGCCTTGGAAAGTCTGCGCCTCGCGCACTTCTCCACTGGGTTCAAGGGAGGGTTCGTAATTTGAATTGGCTTCATAGACGGCAACCTTCACTCCCCTTAGCTTTTCGCTCTTTGCATCGAGACGCAAAAAAATCGAGTCGGAATTTGTATGCACCGTCTTGCGTGAATTGATATCAAAATATTTGAGCCCTTCTGGAAAACTCGGAACAAGTTCATTTACCGTCGTCGACTTTTCGCACGAAGTCAGTTTGATCGCAGGAGCGGTTTTCTCGGCGAGTGAAAAATTGTAAGTCGGTGCAGACAAAAACGTGCAGTAGCCTTCCGCAAGGGCAAGAATCTGATAACGAGTCAATTCGACACTGGCATCCAGTGGCCCAACAAAGACAACCCCACTTTCATTGGTTGTCTGAAAAACAGGTCTCAACAAAGTGTCATGCCACAACGGTGCACCACTCAAAATCTTCCCGTCGGCCACCCCAGCCACCTTGACTCCCGCCAAAGCTTTTCCAGCCGCATCTGTCACCTTGACGCGGACAAATCCAGCCTTGCTGAAAGTGATCTTTCCGTCGACGCCAATCACATCTTTTCCGGCCAGCAGATTACGTCGCGAGAGTGGAATCACACCCTGAAAATAGGGCACAATCTGAAAATTCTGATCGGCCAACGCGTTCTGCATTATCTCGACACGTGTGTACTTGTCGACCTTTCCCACAATGTCCGGATCGCCAGAAGTCACCAGCGGTAACGCGTTGCCCATCGACAAAATGCGATCGAGGCCCGTACCGTTTTTTGGTTCGTACAAATCCGTATCACGCAGCTGAAATGAAAACGTACCCTGCGAGCTCGAATATTTGAGGTCGAAAGGGTCTGTGCGGAATCCTTGATTGTCGACCAACGATATCTTGACGGCTTTGAAATCGAGACCCGCTTGTTGGCCGACAGAACCCGAAACGACTCGTGACTCTCCCAAAAGATAAACCTTCCCGGCGGCGGATTTACTGCAGGCGGAAGTCAGAAAGCCACAGAGGGCAAGCAGTAACGCTCCCCCTGTGGCCTTCATCCAGCATCTTTTGAGTCGAGCAATAACCATCCTTGGTTACATCTCCTTTTTACAAATAGCCCCTGACTCTCTCACTTCGCCTTTGCGACTGTGGTAAAGCCGGTGCTGAAGTACACGTCATAGCTGTTGCATCCCGCCTTGCCGCATTCCGAAGGTCCCCAGAACTTGGCAGTCGTGCGCAACTCGTTGCCGTTCACGAACCGGCCGGTATCGGTCAGACGTTTGTGGTTCAAACCAATCTTCGTCACACCTGTGCTGGCCAGCGAAACCAATTCGCCATCGCTCGTATGACCGTCCTTGTTCTTGTCGAACCACACCACCAGTTTGCTGTAGACGACATCCTTGGAATCAATCACGCCGTCGCGGTTGCTGTCGTATTGAGCCAGGGCTGCATACCCGTCGCGGGCTTTT
>JBDLRR010000300.1:0-4506 GCA_039799985.1 Pseudomonadota bacterium
CGCTCTTCCGATCTAACGGATGTTCGGTCTTTTTTTTATGCTCTTATTTCGGGCTCTTATATTGAGCACATTGAACAATCCTGCGAGCTCCTTCAACAACTCTCTCCAGCGGCTGAGTCAAAGAGCATCTAAAATAACCCGATTTTCCAAAACTGCTGCCCGGAACCGCAAGAACTCCATGACGAACCAACGCTTCCGTGAAGGCATGATCGTCTGCGACGGGTGACTTTGGGAAAACAAAAAACGAGGCGCGGGGCCGGACACAATCGATGCCAGCCGCCTGCAAAATATCGACGAATGCATCAACACGTGCCTTGTATTGAGACACGTCAACACTGGCATCAAAGACCCGAGGCAGCAAACGCTGCATCAACGCTGGCGCATTCACAAACCCCAAAGCCCGAGCAGAATTCCGCAAGGCATTGAGAGTTTCGGGCAAAGCCAGTTCGGGCCCCCAGGCCAAATATCCAATGCGTTCTCCGGCCAGACCAAGATCCTTGGAATGCGACCTCACAAGCCAAGTTGCCGGGTACAACTTCAACACCGAGACAAGTTCAGCGGGGTTAAAAAGCAATCTGGCATAGGGTTCATCGGAAATCAGATGCACGACTCGCCCTGTTTCCTCGTGATGGCTCATCAGCAATTGCGCTATCTCGCGCACAACCGACTCAGGATAAAGAACACCCGAGGGATTGTTGGGGCTGTTGATGATGATGGCCCTGGTTCGCGGAGAAAGGGCAGCGCGCAGCTTGGCCATGTCCGGCAGATGCGCATCGTTTGAACCAACGATGACCGGTTGCGCTCCCATGTTGATGACATAAGGTCGATATTCCGAAAAAAACGGTGCAAGAAGAATAACTTCATCGCCCGGATCAAGAAGGGTTCTCATAAGAATCTGCAACGCACCGGCAGCACCGCAGGTGAGGAATACGCTGTCGCGGGAAATCTGAACATGTTCGCTGCTGCTGAGGCGTTTGGCCAACCACTCCCGCACATCGGGATACCCGGCGTTGTCCATGTAGCGATGTGCACCTGCAACATGCTCGCGCGCAAGCTCAACAAGTTCATTCAAAACTCGTTCTGGTGGCTCGAGATCTGGATTACCCAAAGAAAGATCCACCAAGTCTATTGCCGGGTTCTCTTCGCGCATTTTTTGACCGAGCAAAAACACGCGGCGAATTTCGGAGCCCATTGAAGACAAGGTTTTGCAGGTGAAACCTACGACGTCATCAGCTTTGATATCGATTCTGTTTGGATGCCCTTGATACATGTTTGTCTGTTCTCCCGGCGACTTCCTTACCCCTTTTCGGTGAGGCAGGAAAGCCGAGGGCTTCACTTTGACAAGCTCACGGTCACCTTGTTCGCATCCATGTAGAATTTTGTCTCGGTGAAACTGCGCGGACAATCCCAATCAACGTCAATTCCACTCGAGTGAATCCAAACCTGCCCCTTGGGAGCCTCAAAGGCATCGTGGAGTTCAATCTCAGTTCCCGGCTTCAAGCGACAGGTGATTTCTCCCTCTTTCACGGCAGAGTCTGGAACAGCCGTCATTTTGATGAGAGCCGAAACCTTCACGACTGCCTTTCGCCCCTCAACCTCAGGATCCGGAAAGCCCGACAAATGTGCTGCAATAAACTTCGACTCACACAACTTCGCAGTGGTTTGGGCCGGGGAATTGTCACCCATTGACTTCAGTTTTTCTTCACTGACACACAAAAGTTTTGAACGCCCTGATTTCAACAGCAAGGGTTCGGCCTTTTGTGTGGGAAGAAATGCAATTTCGGGATAGTTGTATTCAAAGCCGACGTACACCGTTGGCTGCAATCCACTCGCGCCTTCAAGCAATTCCTCACGTGGCACCGATGATTTCCAGACAGCTGGGTTCGCCCACGCCAAAGCGGTGTTCAAAGAAGGCGAAGAGAAAAACAAGACCCGTTTTCCTTCCGGTTGCCGACTGTCGTAAGGATTGCCGGCGGGCAGCGAAGTCACGTCCATGGCCAATCCTGCACCGCGATAAACAGGGAAAGTTTCTCCTGCGCCGCGCAAAGTAAACAAGCCGCTGAGAATACGCTCAGGCGCACCACCGCGGCGAGGACGATAGACCTTCAATGCGTCGTCCCACTCGAACCACGGACTTTTCGTCATGAGTTCACTCAAAGGAATCTCATCGGCTTTTTGCCGAAAAAAACCCTCGGGAAAAAGATCTCGCCCTAAAAGAATTAGCCCACCTTCAGGAATTCCACTCAATCCCACTCGAGAGATCCAAACAGGAGTGATGCTGCTCCGCGACAGTGACCAATCGATCGGCGATTCATAAAATAGCGATTGAAAAAAAAGCTTCTTGTTGCCATTCCGGAGTTCATCTATCGCAAAATCATCGAAAAAAGATTTGAGCTCCGAACGACTGAAGAAACTCAATCCTTCCGTCGCACCGGCGTAGAGCGCTTCCTCAAACTGAGGACGCGTCAAGGGTGCGAAATCGAATCTGCCGCTGCCTGGTTTTGCTTGATCGATCGTGTTGAATGAGCGCCTGACGCAACCTGCGGACAAAGACGCTGTAACAACCAAAAGCGTCAGTGGAATTCGCTGCGTACGCGACAAAAACCGCATCATGAAGGCCCCTCCAGGCTATTCGCCCGGAACAACCATACCATCTTTGATGCGAACGGTTCGACGCGCCAGCCCCATGACTCTGGGGTCATGGGTCGCAAACAGGAAGGTCGTCGAATGTTCTTTGTTGAGCTTTTGCATCAATTCCAGAATCTGATCACTGGTTTTGGAGTCCAGATTGGCAGTTGGTTCATCTGCCAAAACCAAACGCGGCTGAGTGATGAGCGCCCGGGCAATGGCGACCCGTTGACGCTGACCACCCGAGAGCTCATCTGGTTTGTGCTTCATGAAACGCTCGAGACCAACTTCGGCACAAACAGCACGCACCCTCTCTCTCAATTGATTGCGATCTTCCTGTTTCTCTCGCACCAGACATGGGAACTCGATGTTTTCGAGCACGTTCAAGACCGGAATGAGATTGAAATTTTGGAAAATAAAGCCGATTTTATAATTTCTGACCTCAGAAAGTTCATTGAAATCACGATTGGAAACATCCTCTCCATCAAGCAGATATTTTCCCGAGGTTGCCCGATCGAGGCAACCAATGATGTTCAACAGTGTTGTTTTACCCGATCCCGATGGTCCGAGAACGACCGTGAATTCGCCCTCAGCAACCGAAAAGTCGACCCCACGCAAGGCTTCAACAGTTGTTTTGCCCAGCTGATAAACTTTCTTCAGGTCAGAGATCTCGATGATATTTTTGCCGCCGGCAGCGCTCGACGAGTTGTGTCCGGACATCTGTGCCATGAGCATTCACCTCAAAAAAAGGACTTCAATTCCAATGCAAATCTCGACTTCACGGGATTCAATTCACTCACCCGCCGACGTCCAACCTTCGTCAATTGAACACCTGAATCCTTGACCAAGGTGTAGTCGGTGTTCGCAACCACTGTTACGGACGACGATTGAGTGGGCGTCCACTGCAACAATGGGCCCTGATAACCAGAATCATCCTGAAGATTGTGGGCAACCGCCCAAGAGAGAAAAAGATCATCATTGAATTTGTAGCGTTGCCAATTCAAGAACAGCGTATTCTTCAACTGAATTGCAGCAGAAGATGCAGACGTGGAAGCGGCAAGCGCAGGATTGCGCGCAAGCAAATCAATTTGTCGCTGCAAACGTGTCTGCAAATCGGCAACAGAATCGCCATCGCTCTGATTCAAAATTTCGATCACAAGGGACGACTCATTTTCAAAGTCGTAGCGGACTCCAGCGAGCAGTTTGTAATACAAGTCACTACTGTCGAGGCGCGACTGGCCAACAGGCGAAGGCCTGCTGCTCCCTCGTTGCACTAAAATCTCTGCATGGCCCTCGAGTTGTTTACTGATCGGCTCAAGGATTTGCGACCAGGACGCACCACCCTTCCAGGCTCCGGTTTTTTCTTCCTTGAATCGTTCAGAATAGAAGGCCATCAGGTTCAAATCTGCACCACCGAGCAATCGGTACCAACGCAGCCCGCCCAGATAGTGAGCTCTGCGCACCCCGTCTGCATCCCGAAAAAAGGTCACATCTGTTGGCAGGGTGTTTTTGTCTTCCAACACCATCGGTGCAACAAGAATCGCGAAAGTTTGATTCTCTTGAATGTGTTCGCCCTGAACAAGCCACGCACCACGGCGCTCATAGGTTGGATCCAAAGGATTCTTTGCCGGGTTGATGAGGTCTGTCGGATTTGCTGCAAATCCCGTTCCCCACAAAACACGCTTCTTGCCCACCGTATACTGATTGCCAGCTGACACTTCTCCGTTGAGGTAAATTTCATTCAACGCAACGCGGAAAGCAGGATTATCGGACGAATCGCCTTGTGTCGTGAGGACCGAGCGGCTCAGAGGATCACGACGTTTGAAATTCCAGGAGCGACGCGCAAATGCGTCAACGTCGGCTTGAAAGCGCAGGCCT
>JBDLRR010000301.1:0-37033 GCA_039799985.1 Pseudomonadota bacterium
GTTCCGGCCACGGTTCTCGGATTGATGGATCACCTGCGGCGCAACTTTTCGCAAACACCCGAAGCCAAAGCTCTGGATTTGATGTCGAGTGATTTTTCGTTCAATGGTGCCGGTGCTTGCGAAGAGTGCGGCGGCAAGGGCTTCATTCGCGAAGATTTGTTCTTTTTGGGTGAGGTCGACAAGCAGTGCCCAGACTGTCTTGGCGGTCGCTATCGCAGGGAATCATTGGCGGCCCGCTGGCGAGGAAAGACCATCCAGGAGTGGTTGGAAACGAGTCTTGACGATTGTTATGCATCACTCGGTCATGAGCCAGCCTTCTCAAGGGCTTTGTCGGTCGCGGTTCGATTGGGCCTTGGGCATCTTCCACTGGGAGTTCCGACAACTTTCATGTCGGGAGGAGAGGCGCAGCGTCTGCGTTTGGCCGCGGCATTGACCAAAGGTTCGAAGCAGTTGTTCTGCATTCTCGATGAGCCCACCCGGGGTCTCTCTGAAAAAGACGTTGGCCAGCTTCTCAAAACATTGCGGGATCTGACCAAACAAGGGCATACCTTTGTGGTCGTCGAGCATCACAAGGAATTTCAAGAGTGCGCCGATCAGCTCATTCTACTGGGTCCTGGAAGTGGACTTGAGGGAGGAAGAATCGTGCAGCGCGAGTTTTTGAAGCGTGTTCAGGAGGGCTGAGAATTGGCGAAGATGGGTGAATGGCAATTTCCGGTTTCAAAGATTCTCGGAGTTGAGTCCAAGCAAATACAGGTCGTAGACCGCAGAAGCGGGCAAACCTTTGTCGAAAAGGTATACGGCGATGATGTGATGAAAGTTTTCTATGGTCATCCCATGGGATTGGCTGTCACCCGTCGGATTTTGACCAATCGGGTTCTGAGCAACATTTATGGTGCGTACAATGACTCAGCTGCCAGCAAGCACAAGATCGAAGATTTTGTGAAGGCACTCGAAATCGACGTCAGCGAATGCAGCAAGGATCTGGTGGAATACGTCAGCTTCAATGACTTTTTTGCACGCAAGTTGCGCCCCGGTGCGCGCGAGATCGCCCAAGGCGAAAATGCTGTGGCTTCACCGGGTGATGGCCGGCTTCTCGTTTTTCCCACGATCGATGACACAACTTTGTCTTACGTGAAATGGGCACCCATCCGCCTGCTTGAGCTCTTCAACAAAAGCGAAGAACTTGCCAGCAAGTATCGCGACGGCGCGTGCATGGTGTTGCGGTTGTGTCCGTCGGATTATCACCGGTTTCATTTCCCGGTCGCCGGCAAAGTCGGAATCACCAAAACAGTTCCTGGCCTTCTGCATAGCGTGAGTCCTTACGCACTGGAACAGGGTCTTCCCGTTTACTGTCTCAACAAAAGAACAATCTGCGAACTGAAGAATAACGACATTGGTTCGGTGATGATGATGGAAATTGGCGCCATGTTTGTTGGTTCAATCGTTCAGACTTATCGGGCAGGAACTCAAGTTCAACGCGGTGATGAAAAGGGTTATTTCAAGTTCGGCGGAAGCACCTGCATTCTGTTTTTTGAGAAGAACAAAATAAAATTCGATTCTGATCTTGTCGAAAATTCTGCACGTGGATTGGAAACCTTGGTAAAGATGGGTGATCATCTGGCGGAATCGGTCAGATGACCGGAGTTCCCTCCGTTCGTTTTTTCGAGTGGCAAGAATCGCGCGCCGACCGTCGACTGGTGCGCCTGTTCGATGCGGCATTTGGCGTCGAGAAATACACACTCAGCTTTCCGCATATTTTTGCTTCGCAATCGGCGGCCCGCATTTTTGCGGCCTGCGATACTAACAATGCCATAGTGGCTGCTTGCGCAGTGGACAGTGAAATCTGGTCGTTTCCGCGGTATCTGCGCGGCGCATGTATTGGCAGTGTTGCAGTTGATCCTGCGCATCAAAGGCAGGGCCATGGCCGTGCATTGCTGGGTTGGGTGCTTGACCAATTGCACCATGGCAATGCGCATGATTTCGCATATCTGTTTTCTGATCAATCCGGTTTTTACCAGACACTCGGCTTTTTGAACGCGGGCATCGAAAAGCTTTTTGTACCATTGCGAGGCAATTTTACGTCCACAATTGACCCACGCTTTTTGAGGCCAATGCGCACTGTTGATCTGTCAGCGAGCGACAAAAATCGACTCTGGAAAGCGCTGGAGAGTTTTCGGAAGCCCAGCGAAAGTCATGCCTCGCTTGCAAAACTTGAGATGGTCTTGACCATTCCCGAAATGCTTTTTTTTGGATTGGAGAATTCTGCAGGAGAATGGGTTGCCGGTGCGTTTGTTGGCAAGGGTGTTGATTTTCGTGGTGTGATTCATTCGTTTTTTGCGTCAGACAACGCTAATTTGCGCGACCTTTGGCGACAATTTATGATTTTTGCTGGTGACAAGGCTCTTGAACTGCAGGTTGCCCCAGGTGCGTGGATTTCAGAACTGGCTGACGAGTTGAGCGAAAATCATCAGCAGAATTTGTGCATGGTTCTGCCATTTTCAAACACCGCGCATGACGTTTGTAAATTGGTTGACCGTGGTGAATTGTATCCGCGGTCGCTGTTCAGCAGTTAAGTGAATCTTTTCAGTTTGTCCTTGACCGTTTTTTCGTCGCGAATCCAAACCTGATTTTCCGTGACAACAATATCTACAGCGACGTCGTGTTTGTCTGCGGGGATGGCGTCTTTCTCCAGGAAAAGTGCTTCCGGGACGCAGGCCACTGACAAACAATCGCGTCCATGTTGTTGCAGGAATCTGTCGTAAAACCCGCCACCATAACCCAAACGCGTGCCATTGCGATCTGCTGCGAGACAAGGAGTCAGCACAAGCCAAGGTGCTTCGGGTCTTGCAGAAAAGTGGAATTTGAAAACTGCCTCGGGAGGCACAGGGAGTCCCAGTTTGTCTTTTGGCCAGGTGTGGATTTCATCGCAGATTTGAAACCACTCCAATTGTTTATCTGGGCGTGTGATCGGCAGCCACCAGCGCGCTGTCGAAGGATCGGGCTTCAATCTGCTGGATTGCTGGAGTTCGGGTAAAAGCTCGAGCTCGGAACCAATGGGCCAATAGGCCGCGATCTCGCCAGTTCGCAGAGAGAGCAGGCCCGGGTTCGAGCAAACACCCTGTTGATAGAGAAAGCCGGACAACTGTTGAATGTGCGCAGCACCCCAGGGGTCTTTGTGCAAGTAGGCATGTTGCTTCAGTTTTTCTCGCGAGTCCCGGAAGATTTGCCTGAGTTCAGCCTTTCGCCGGGCTGCCGAAAGGTGATCTTGTTCACCGGGTGGTTCTGGGCTAAGCCAAGAGTGCGATAACTTTCGCCCCAATTTGAGGAAACCGAACATGACAGCACCTGCATCAATCTCTGAAAGAGCATTTGGCAACGGACAATACTATCTCGTGGACGTCGAAACAGTTGTATCGATTTATCGGGAAGCCGGCTACGACGTCGACAACGAAGACGAAGAAGTGCCAAACGTTCTGACTGTGGATGGTCAGGAATGCTTTTTCACCGGTGATTTGGTGAAGCGCAACAACACCTATTACGAAATCGTGATCGCAGCCAACGGATTCAACTGGGACGAAGTTGAATCGGATGCCGACTTCGACGACGAAGAATAATATTAGTTGTGCTGGAACTTGTTTGGCCTGGAAAAGTCGATGCTGCGGGTCGTGCTTTGGCCTCCGGCATTGTTGCTGAGCCTCTGGAATGGCAGCCTCAATATGGGCTGCTCAACAACCCCTGCTCTCTTTCAGTCCAGTTTTTCTCCCATCGCGTCTTTGCGGGCGAGAATCTTGATGTTCTTCAGTGGCTGCGCAAGGGCCACGAAAAATATGACGTAATTTATATCGATCCTCCCTACAACACCGGCAGTCAGCTGACCTACAGCGATAAAAAATCTGCGCGGGACAATCAAAGTGGTGGCGGATCTGTCGGGTGGCTGAGCGAAATCTATCCGCGCCTGCTGCTTGCAAAAGAATTGTTGCATGAGCATGGCGTCATGTTCGTGAGCATTGACGACAATGAGTCATGCCATCTTTTGACCCTGATGCGGGAAATTTTTGGACATGAAAATCATCTCGGTACAATCAAGTGGCGACGCAAGCGCAAACCCAGTTTTCTCGACAAGCACATGAGCGCCCTGTTTGAATATGTTTTGGTGTTCACGCGCAATTCCCGGGTGTGTCCAAAGCTTTTGGGCGATCTGACAGAGGAGTCAACACGACCTGTCCTGAACGCATCCAACAAAATCGTTGAGAGGGTTGTTCCGCCACAATTTCCGGCCCAATGTGCCGATGGAGTTTATCCTCCCGGGGCTTATACAAATCGGTCTTTGACTTTTGAATTGCTCGATCCGTTGGTTGTTGTTGAAGGCCAGGTGCAGTCCACTGCGCGGGTGCGCGGACCTTTTCGTATCCAGCAGCAAATTTGGGAAACGACCGGTTACATCACTCGCAATTTTGGTTTGCGTCGGCGCGTCCTGCCTCACGAGCAAAAGCGGCGCCATGCCGAGGATGACGGTAGCAGCTGGCCCACCAACGAAGATGGACAAGATGAATTGCGCGCTGTTTTTGGTGAAGAGCGTGTGTTTGATTTTCCCAAACCCGTTGGGTTGTTGAGTCGTCTTCTTTCGATGATTCCACAGGTCGACACCAACCGCCCCCAACGATGTCTGGACTTCTATGCTGGTTCCGGAAGTTTCTTGATTGCTGCTCTCGAGCAATCGCGTAACGACCAGATTCAAAGACAAGTCGATTTGGTGCAAAGCCGGGAAAAGGTCCGCAAAGGTGCCGCCGAACGCTATTCTGACATCGCGGAAATCTGTGCCCATCGGGTGCTGGTGGACAGTCAGCTGCGCGGTTTCTCCCCATCCTTCGACTTTCTTCAGCTGCAACAGCAAGAATAGGTAAATAGTGCAGTAATTGCGGTGTCCGAGTCCTGTTACCTTGTGGGTAGCAGGGTTGTGACTATGAACGTTTTTTTGCGAAAATTTGGCTGGGTGCTTTTGTTGTCGGTGTCGCTGTTGTGTTCCACAAACGCAGCGCGTGCTGATGATGCTTTGGTTATTCGCGGAGATCAATCCATCCCATTGCTGTCTGACGTGCCAGTGCCTGTGGAATCGAACCACGAAATTTTCATGGTCAAGCCGCGTCTCACGACGAAAGAAGAACTCGTTTTACTGCTTGGAAATGTTGAATTGTTTGTGACGCCGCCCCAGACGATCCCGACTGATGTTTCGGAGAGTCTGAACAGTGATTCCAAGGTTGATTCAAAAAATACAAACAAAGATTCTGCTGGAGATGCTCAATGATTCAGGAAATGTTTGAGCTGTTTCGTTCGCGTGAGCCAATTCCTTATATCATCCTTGCCATTTTTGCCGTTGGATGGGTGATTGTGTTTGAGCGGTTCATTGTTCTGCAATTGACCTACCGGTTGAATTTCGGAAAATTCAATTCAACTCTCAAGCGAATGTTGTCTGCCGGTGATCTTGATCGTGCACGTCAATATTGCGCAGCTTCTGGCAACACAGGACTGCCCTTGATTGCAGCCAAGGCAATCGAAGCATACGAAACTGAAAATTTCAGGGTACGCATGGTTGTATCTGAAGAGACGCTGTCATTCATGCCGCGCATCCGCAGACGCATTTCTCAACTTCCCAATTTGGCAGCAGTCGCAGTGTTGCTGGGAGCCCTGGCTGCTGTGAATGGTGTTTGGCAAAGTTTCCAAATGGTCGATGGTCTAGAGATGGGGCTCAAGAGTTTTGCCTTCAGTCGTGGGCTGAGCCAGGCACTCACTCCAATCGCTCTGGGTCTGGCTGCGTCTGTGTTTCTAATGATTCCTTATGGAGTACTTGACGCAATGGCAAGTCGGCTCGAAGGCGAGATTGAGCACAGCCTGACGGTTGTGCTGAACCTCCTGGCACCCGAAATGCAGCCCGTGTTTGCTCAGCCCGTGGCAGCATCGCAGCCCGGTGTTGGTGAAGTTCATACAGAAGCTCACGAAGAACCGGCTGAGGCCGGAGGCAATGGCAAGGGAGGTTATCAGGATGTGGCAAGTGCAGAACGGTCGGATCCCGTTCCAGACGAGGAAGAGATCATTTGATCTCGCCTGGGGCGCGTGGTCAGGCATTCTTGCAGTGATGACCGCACTTGGAGCCGCCTTGGCTGGTTCGCAAATTCTGATGATGCATCCTCGCTCTGCGGGAATGCTTGTTTTCAGTTATCCAAGTATGCCGCGCAGTGCGAACGCATCTTCTTTGAAGTTGGAAAAAGACACATTGGCAATTTTCTGGGGTGCCAATGGAGTTGTCCTGGGGCCCATGTCTGAAGTTGCTGCTCCGCAGTCTGCTGGTCGATTGATTGTTAAAAATACGCGCGATCTGAAGCCAAAAGCATTGGCAAATGATGTCGAGATTTGGTTGCGCAAGAATACAAAAGAGGCCGTGGAAATAGTTGCTGTTGGTGAATCAACACGGCGCGATGCGCGCCTGACGTTTGAAGAAATTTCGGAATTGGCACAGGTGCTGGAGGATGCAAACAAGCGAGTGTTCTCTGCTGCCGTCCGGCCTGTGATTGTTCCAGTCGATTTGGTCAATCCGTTGTAACGAGGAGTTAATGTTTACTCAGGGGACCAAACAATTTGGCATCTGGCGAACCGGCCATCCGAGTGTTGCAAGACACGCCGGTCGACCTACTCAGGCGATTCTACTTGCCTACGGATTTTGCGCCTTTTTGACCTGGTTGATTTTCATTTTGACACTCAAAATTCGCGGAGATTTCTTTCTCATCGAGAGTATGGAAATTCCACTTCACAAGGTCACGACGCAGTCGTTTTCTGCTCAGCCGGCTGTCCCAGTCGGTTTGACGTTGGCAGTGCGTCGCGCAGAAGAAGATTCCATGAAAATTGTTTTCGACAGTGGTGAGTCTTTCGATTGGCCATCCGAGACGGTGATGGTCGAAAAATTTCTGCGCAATCGTGTTCAAGATATCGAGCTTTCTGCTTTGCTTAGAAGACGTGTGAATCCGGGGATGGGAATTGCTGATGTTTGGGTCGATGCCCAGGTTCCAATGAGTCGGGTCCAGCCGTTGGCACGCATTCTTGTTGAGTTGGGCTTTGACACGCTTCGTTATGCTGTTGACGCGGGTGATGCCGGACGAAGGGAGTCACGCTGATGTTCAACAGAGCGACTTCCAAAAAAGGAACGAATGGAAAGTCAGCCGCTGTGCTCTTTGTGCAGGTCTATCAGGGTCCTGCCTTGCAATGTGAGGCCGAGTTTGGTCTGGGCAGAACTGGAAACGTTCGCATCGGAAAATCAAGCAAGGCGGAAATGAATATTCCCTTTGCTCCATTTCCCAACGATCTTTTTATTTTTACAATCACGCGTTGGGGAGCTCGTGTACGCCTGGATCCTCATCTCGACGGATTTGTATCCGACGGTCAGAGATTTGGATCCGTTCGTGACTTCATTGCTCCCCGGGGTGCTCTCAAGGAACTTGCATCGGTGCTTGAGCCTTTGGAGGTTCCAATTCCTGAAGGCAGCCGTGGAGCGCTTGAGATTGCCGGCTATAAGATTGTTTTTCGGGTTGCCAAGCCAAAACCGTTACCAACCGGTCCCAAAATAACCGGGGCACCCAAGGCACCATTTGGACTGCCCGAGGGTCAAACATCGCTCGAAAAACTTGGATTCTTTTTGGGTGTGGTGGCTTCGATCTTGGTCACGATTCCCGGTGTGGTCTGGCTCAACAAAGTGCCCATCCACCAATTCAAGGATCTTCGTGACCTTTCGCCCTTTGTGGCTGTCGACGTGATTCATCCCGATCATTTCAGATTTCTTCCATGGGCCTTCAGTGGCGACTTCAGTCCGCAGTCTGTTGTCGCGCAGTCGGTGCAGTGGGTAGATGAGCTCAGGAACAAGTGGGCAAACGAAGAAGTGGGTCGAACATACTCATCATCCATCCCGGTCTTGCGCGGAATCAGCGCTCCAGAGGATGCTTTGGAGCGTCAGCGACAATGGCAATCAGCGCTGGATGAAAATTGGAAAAAGGTGAGCGAACGACGGGAGTCCGCATCGCCCGGAACATTTCTGCGTGGACAAAGTGAATACACACCTTTTCGGGTCGTGGTGGCGGGTGGCGCCAGTGGTTCGATACCCGAGCGTGTCAGGGCGCGGCTTGAGCGTCTGGAGCGAACATATTCAGCAGCAACTTCGATAATAGAAACAGAGCACATCTACTTGAAGGATTATTTCAAGCAGGACAATGCTGAAATTCAGCAAATCTTCGATCCTCCAAAGGAACCTGGGTTGTTTTTTCGATTGGCTGAACCCGCATTCAAAGAAGAGCAGCAGAATTTTTCGGTGGCCGAGAGTTTTGCGGCGTTGGCAGACAAGCGTCGGAAAGATGCTTTGAGCAGTCAAACCGATGCAGAGTCAGTTCCTATTGTCTGGTCAGGTGATTCGTTGTCGGTGGCGAGCGTGCTGACAATGCCGACCATTGCGAAGCTGGGTGGATCAGACGAGCACCTTTTCAAGAATGCAGACTTGTCGTTGGGAGTCATTCCTCCTCCTCCGGCGCCCAAGCCGGTTCCCAAGATCAGCATGACTGAAGTGGAATCGTTTGTGCGCAGTCGCAGCCCCGAGGTGAAGGGATGTTACGATACTGCGCTGAACCGAAATCCACGATTGAGCGGATCAATCATATGGAAATGGACAATTGCTGAGAGTGGAAAACTGCACAAGGCAAAGGTTGAAAAAACCAGTATCAAGGATTCAGGATTTATTGCCTGTCTGGAAAAGAAGGTCAAAGGATGGACTTTTCCCAAGCCGATCAACGGCGCCATCACGATTTCCTTTCCCTTCCGTTTTGTTGTACGCGAGAATATCGATACTCTCGACAGGTATTCAAGATAAAGGCTATTCATGAGCAAATCTTTTCAGGTTATTCCCCTGGGTGGGTGTGGCGAGATTGGAATGAATCTCACACTGTGGCGAGTTGATGAGTCGTGGTTCTTTGTGGACTGCGGAACGCTTTTTGCCGATGAGACCATTCCGGGAATGGATCTTATTTTTCCTTCGATGGATGCGGTGCGCGAGCGCGGCATTCGTCCCACGGCCTGGCTCATCACCCACGGTCATGAAGATCATATTGGTGCCCTGCCATGGCTTTATCGCGACTTCCCGGCGCCTATCTACACAACCGAATTCACGGCGGAGCTGATCAAGGAAAAATTCCGTGGTCTGGGCCTGGAATCACCCGAGATTCACATCTGGCAGGTCTGGCAAAAAACAACATTTCGTCAGGCTGCTGTCACCCCGTATCCGGTCAATCACAGTATTCCGGATGCCTGTGGTCTGTATTTTGAAACCAAATACGGAAACCTGCTGCACACAGGTGATTATCGCGTGGATCGCTCGGCTCCCGAAGGGTCAGTGACGCTCGACAATCTGGCTCGCATCACCCAGGGAAAACAGACGCTGTTGATGACGGCCGACTCGACGAACGTCTTTGTGCCAGGACGTGATCGCGAGGAAAAGAAAATTGGTGGAAACCTCGAGGCGCTTTTTAAATCATCGTCGGGCCGTGTGGTGGTGGCGACGTTTGCCAGCAACATTTGGCGTGTGCAGAGTATTTTCGACGCGGCAAAAGCCACCGGCCGGCGTGTGTTGTTGCTGGGCAAATCACTTTTGCGCAATTACGAAATTTCTAGACGACTTGGCATCATCAGCGATGTTGATGACAATTTTGTTGTCTCAAATGATGAGCTCAAGCTGATTCCGGCGAATGAGCTTTGCATCATATGCACAGGCACGCAGGGAGAAATGTTTTCGGGCGCCAATCGTCTTGCATTTGGCAGCATGGAGAACATCAAACTCGACGGAAATGATGTTGTGATTCTTTCAGCCCGGGCCATTCCCGGTAACGAGAAATCCATCAACGTCCTGATCAACCAATTTTGGAGACTGGGCTGCCGAGTTCTGACGGGCAAGGATGCCGATGTGCATGTGAGTGGCCATGGGTACGTCGAGGACTTGCGTGACTGCATCGCACTGGTGAAGCCGAAATTTTTTATGCCGCTGCATGGAGAATATCGCAATCTGGTTCAACATCTGCGGGTCGCCGAATCGGCTGGAGTGAAACCGGAAAATTGTTTTCTTGTTGAAAATGGAGACGTGCTGAGCATCGGGCCAGAGCCGTTGGGGGTCACTGATCGCTGGGAATCAGGTCGTGATTTTGTTGGCAGCGAGAGAGTAGTATCCGGCAAGAGTGATGTTTTGCGCAATCGCGTGATGCTGGCGCGCAACGGCATCATCGAGGTGTCTGCAGTCGCAGATTCAAGCCTGAGCCGACTGCTCGCAGACCCGAAAATTCAGGTCCGTGGTGTCAATGTGAATGCCAAGAGGGTGATGGAAGTTTTCAAATCGTCGTTCCGTGAAATCATCCGGATGCAGAGAAAGACAAATTTGAACGAGGAAAGCCTGGCAGAAGAACTGCGCATTGCCGTCCGGCGCGACCTCGAGACAGACGTCGGCTACAAGACAGTGGTCAGTGTGTTTCTGCACAGACTGTAGGATTTTCTACAAGAACGCCGTGAGGAACGCCTCGACGTTCAGCCCGAGTCTTTCCACAAGATAACCACCTTCCTGCACGAGCAGCGTTGGTTTGCGGATGGAGCGGATGGTTTCACCGAGTGAATGGAAGTGTTCTGGCTGCAACCCGAAATGTCCGAGCGGGTCTTTGTCGGCAACGTCGAATCCACACGAACAGACAATAAATTTCGGGTCGAATTTTTTCAGTACTTTTTCAACCGCAGCGTGGAAGACCTCAAAATAATGTTCGGGCCCGCAGTGCGGCTCCATCGGGCAATTGAGGTTGAATCCGACTCCGTCATCGATACCAACTTCATGCTCGTAACCTGTGAAATAAGGATACTCGATGGCCGGATTGCCATGCGTGCTCAGGTAAAAAACATCCGATGAATCATAGAAAATGGATTGGGTTCCGTTGCCATGATGGTAGTCGAAATCGATGAGCAAAACCTTTCCGTACTGTGAAAGATATTGCGCCGCGATGGCCGCGTTGTTCAGATAGCAGTAGCCACCAAACAATGCCGCGGCGGCATGGTGGCCGGGCGGACGTGCGAGGGCATAGCAGGCCTCTCCGGTTTTTTTCAGATGTTGCGCTGCTGCATAAGCACCCGATGCGGCCGCGATGGCAGCCTGCCAGGTGTCGCTCATGATGGGCGTACCGACGTCGAAGCAATAATAGCCCGCAGTGAAAACAGTGACCGGTTCGTACACCGGTACGCGACGGTCACACGGAAAAACGTAAGGCCAGATGACTTCGTCCTTCGAGAGCATCTGTGAGCTTTCGAGAAAGCGAATGTACGCCTCGTCGTGGACAGCCAGCACTGCTTCCATGGGAAGTGGTTCCGGGACAATAAATTCAAATTGGCCATGACTTTTCAAATGGCGCCGAATGATGTCGATACGCGCCCGCCGCTCGTGGTGACGGAATCGTTTTCCGGCGATGATCTCGTGCGAGAGCACGTGAGTTTTTTGAACCGGATCGTAAAAAACCTTCATTCACCATTCCTAAGTGCTTTAAATCTAAGCAGATTGAGTGCCGGGAACGAACTCTCTCGACCCTATTATTCAGAAGCATTCCCGCGGGGTCTATCAGGTCGGGTCAAAAAACGTTCGCTCGAGTCCGACCCGACGGGTCTGAGGCTTTGGACTGCTTTCTGACAGGCCCGAACAAGAACACAAATTCAGTGGCTTGCCAGCCAACGGTCTTGCCATCGCTGGATCTTTCGATAATGCTCCCCCCAGCTGTGAAGTCCACTGGTAGGATCCAAGCGGCAGAACCCGGAGCACCTTATGACAAACCAACCCGAGTCAGGGGAAGGCGCAGCGCGCTTTCCTCTTGAACGCATTTCACGTTTTTTCTCGTTGCTCAATGAAGGCAATCAGGCATTTCTGTTTGATGGCGGAGTTGCCACGCAGCTGTATGAAAAAGGCGTCTTCATCAACCGTTCATTTGATGAAGTGAACCTGTCGCAGCCCGAATTGATTGCCAATATCCACAAACAATACATTCAATCTGGAGCCCAGGTGGTGACCACCAACACCTGGGGAGCGAATCGAATCAAATTGCGCAACTACGGACTCGATTCCCAGCTTTTGGAAATCAATTTGCGTGGAGCGCAAATCGCAAGGGCCGTGGCGGGCGACGTGGTTTGGGTGGCCGGATGCTTGGGGCCTTTGGGCGTCAGGATTGAACCTTGGGGCCCCACTTCTTTTGATGAAGCCAAGGAATTTTTCTTTGAGCAGGCCAAGTCGCTCCAACAAGGTGGAGTCGATCTGTTTGTGCTCGAGGGATTTGCCGATCTCAACGAAATTCATCAGGCCATTCGTGCGGTCAAATCGCTGGGCGATTATCCCGTTGTGGCGATGATGGCCACCAACGACGATGGCCAAACATTGTATGGAACCGAACCAGAATGGTTCGTGCGCAAGCTCGATGAGTGGGGCGCAGATGTTGTCGGAGTCAACGGCGGCAATGGTCCTGCACCATTGCTGGAACTCGCAAAGCGACTCAAGGCTTCTACAAACAAGCCCCTCATCCTCAAGCCCAATGCCGGACTTCCACGCCAGGTGGACGGTCGTCTTATTTACATGGCCAGCCCAGAATATATGGGCGAATTCGCTCGCCAGGCGTTGCTTCAGGATGTTCGGGTTTTGGGTGGATGCAGCGGAACCACACCTCAACACATCCGCGCGATGTCGGGCGCATTGAGGCAAGGAGCCGCATTTCGTGGTGGCGAAACATTCCGTTCGACGGTTTCTGTTTCCGAGCCCGCCACAACCCAGGCCAAGCCGACGAACCAAGACTCGGCATCACAGTGGAGCCGCGGTTTGGCAGACGGCAAATTCGTTGTGTCGGTTGAGTTGTTGCCGCCCAAGGGTCTCGACACCGAAAAGCTTCTCGAGCGTTCGGCGCAATGCAAAAAAGCCGGTATCGATGCCATCAACATTCCCGATGGCCCGCGGGCGAGTGCGCGCATGTCGGCTTTGGCCGCAGCGTGTCTTATTGAACAGAAAATCGGAATTGAAACGGTTCTGCATTACGCCTGCCGCGACAGAAATATTCTTGGCATCCAGAGTGATTTGATTGGTGCAGCAGGATTGGGGCTCAAAAATATTTTGTGCGTCACCGGTGATCCGCCAAAACTGGGGCCATATCCCACTGCAACGGCGGTGTTTGATATCGATGCCATCGGTTTGGTGAACATGGCGTCGCGCTTGAATTCGGGATTGGACTTGGGTGGAACGTCGATTGGACGTTCGACTGGTTTTTCAATTGGTGTCGGTGCCAACCCTGTGGCTCCTGATTTGAAAAAAGAGTTTGAGCGCTTCCGGTACAAGGTCGAGGCGGGTGCCCAATGGGCCATCACTCAGCCGGTTTTTGACTCCGAGAGCCTTCTGCGGTTCCTGGATTTCTCATCGCAATTCAATGTACCAATCATTGCTGGAATCTGGCCATTGATGAGTTTGCGCAATGCCGAATTCATGGCCAACGAGGTGCCGGGTGTTTATGTGCCCGAAAAACTCCTCGAGCGGATGCGCGCCTGCAAAACAACCGAGGACCAACGCAAGGAAGGTTTGCAGATTGCTTTTGAATTGATCGGCGACATCAAGAAGAGTGTTCAGGGGCTGCAAATCTCTGCGCCGCTGGGGCAGGTTGAACTTGCCCTCGCGTTGATTTGAGGAGTGTTTGAAATGGCACAACAAAGATCGCGTGTTGTATTTGTTTTGGAAGACCTCGAGGTCGAAGTCCCAAATGGGACAAAAATGTCGGAGGTGGTTGAGGCCGCCGGTGCTGATGTGACTTTTGGTTGCAAAAGCGGAACCTGTGGCACCTGCCGAGTGCGCATCGTGGAAGGTCAGGAGCACTTGTCCTCGCCCACACCAGAAGAACGGGATTTTCTTTCTTCGCTGGGTGCACATGCGGATGAACGCCTGGGTTGTCAGTTCTGCATCCTTGGCGATGTTTCCATCGATTACATCGGAAGTTGAAACTCATGAAAAATTTGTCGATGAGCGCAGCCCTGCGTGAAAGAGTCCTGCTCCTGGATGGTGCCATGGGCACGCAGATTTTTGCCCACGGTCCCACGCTTGAGGATTACGGTGGCGCGCAGTTTGATGGTTGCGTGGAGTTGCTCAACGAGCGCAGGCCGCAGTGGATTCAGGGAATCCATGAGAGTTATTTCCGCGCCGGTTCTGATGCGGTCGAAACCAACACGTTTGGTTGCAACGAGATCGTCATGGCCGAGTTTGGCCTCGAGCATCGGGTTTTTGATCTCAATGTCCAGGCCGTGAAGATTGCCCGCGATGTTGCCGACAGTTTTGCCGAAAAGAAATGGGTGATTGGCAGCGTCGGACCGGGAACAAAATTGCTGACCTTGCTTCAGGTCGATTATCCCACGCTGTACAGAAGTTATTACGAACAGATGCGTGGACTCATTGCTGGCGGAGCCGATGCCATTCTGATTGAGACGGCACAGGACCTTGGGCAAATCAAGGTTGCCGTGCGTGCTGCACACAATGCCATGCGGGCGGTGCAAAAAAAGATTCCCATTTGGGTTCAGCTCACAATCGAAACCACCGGCACGATGTTGGTGGGTTCCGATGTTCAGGCCGCACTTGCTGCCATTGAAATGTTGGGTGTGGACGTCATAGGCATGAACTGTGCCACCGGACCCGACGAGATGCGCCCTCACCTTGCGTATTTGTGTGAATCGGCACCGATGATGGTGAGCTGCTTGCCGAATGCGGGGTTGCCTGAAAATCGCAACGGCCAAACTTTCTATCCGCTCGATCCAATCCCATTTGCCCAGCGTGTGCTTGGCATCGGCAAGGATTTTGGCCTGAACATTTTGGGCGGCTGTTGTGGGACCACTCCCGAACACATCAAAGCACTGGCTGATGTGCGCGGAAGTCTCAATCCACCTGTGAGACCCGCGCGCTATGAGCGCTCGGTGAGTTCTCTTTATAACTCTGTTTCGCTGTCACTTGAGCCACGCCCACTTTACGTGGGTGAGCGGACCAATGCCAACGGTTCGAAAGCATTCCGTGATGCGCTTGCCCGCGATAATTTTGATACAATGGTCGAGATTGCCAAGGAGCAATCCAAGGAAGGCGCGCACATTCTGGACGTTTGTGTTGCCTATGTTTCGCGTGATGAAAAGCGTGACATGAGCGAGTTCCTCAAGCGGTTGGTGACTCAGGTCAACATTCCGCTGATGATCGATTCGACCGAAGTGCCGGTGATCGAGGCTGCGCTTCAACTTGCACCCGGCAAGTGCATTGTCAATTCGATCAATTTTGAAGATGGAGAAGAAAAGCCGCGCCGTATTCTGGATTTGTGCCGCGAATATGGTGCTGCGATTGTCGCCCTGACCATCGATGAAAAGGGAATGGCGAAAACCTGCGCAGAGAAACTGAAAATCGCCGAGCGTTTGTACAACCTCGTGGTGGTGGAATACGGATTTGCACCTGAGGATTTGATCATCGATCCACTGACCTTCACTTTGGGCAGCGGCGAGGCGGAATGGCGAAATTCTGCAGTGGAAACCCTCGATGCGATTGCCGGTATCCAACAGCGTTGGCCGCAGGTTAAAACTATTCTCGGATTGAGCAACGTGAGTTTTGGACTCAAAGCCTGGCCACGTCAGATTCTCAATTCCTTGATGCTTTATCATGCCGTGGATCGCGGTTTGACAATGGCAATCCTGAACGCATCGAAAATCGTTCCGGTGGCGCGCATTTCGCCCGAGCACAGGAAAATATTTGAAGCGTTGTTGTTTAATCAGCGCACTGAAATTGAAGATCCTCTCAAAGAAATTCTCAATATTTTTTCGGATCCAAATGCGCGGATGCAAAAGTCTGTTGACGATGAAAATCTTCCCGTTGAGGAAAAACTCAAGATCGACATCATCGATGGCCGCAAGGGTCAGATTGCTGCGCATGCACTTGAAGCACTCCAGACCCATCCTCCGCTCACCATCATCAATGACATTCTTCTGGATGGCATGAAGACCGTGGGCGAGCGATTTGGTTCTGGCCAGATGCAGCTGCCGTTTGTTCTTGAAAGTGCCGAGGCCATGAAGGCCGCTGTGCGGGTTCTCGAGCCGCATATTGAAAAGGCGGATGGCTACAAGAAGGGCCGTATCATTCTTGCAACTGTCAAAGGCGATGTGCATGACATCGGCAAAAATCTTGTTGAAATCATCTTGTCCAACAATGGTTTTGAGGTTCTCAATTTGGGCATCAAGCAGCCGATCGAGAGCATCGTTGAAACGTACCGTTCGCAGGGAGCCGATGCGATTGGAATGTCGGGTCTGCTCGTCAAGTCGACTGTCATCATGAAAGAAAACCTTGAGTATATGGCCGCGCACGGTTTCAAGACGCCGGTCATCCTGGGTGGCGCCGCCCTCACCCGTGATTTTGTTGAGCGCGAGTGTCAGGCGGTTTATCCCGGCCCCGTATTTTATGCCGAAGATGCTTTTGCAGGCCTTCACCTGATGGAAAAGATTTGTTCCGGCGGCGTGGATGAACTGTTGGCTACGCGCAAGGCGAAGCTTGCGGGCGCAGGCGGCGAAAGTTCTGCTGAACGTGGCGTGGTGGTGGTTCGCCGTGGCGATAAAAAAGTGGACCTCGATGCCCAAGGCCAAAGCAGCTGGGTCCGCCGTGATGCAGTTGTGCCCACACCACCTTTTTGGGGCGTGCGCAAAGTCCAACATTCTTTGCCCGAGCTGTTCGAGTATCTTGATGAATTTGCGTTGTTGCGCAGCCGATGGGGATTCGCCCAAGGCCAATTGAGTGATGCAGAGTTCGAAAAGGTGTTGCAGGAAAAAGCAGTGCCGACGTTTGAACGACTGCGCGAGCAGGTCATCCGCGAAGGGACCATGCATCCTGCAGCGCTTTATGGTTATTTTCCGGCCTGCAGTCGGGGTGCGAACGAAATTGTTGTCTATGCGCCCGAAACATTTTCGCGCGATCAATCGCCGGCCAAGCGCGAGGTCATTGCCCGCTTTGAATTTCCACGTCAGGCCAACGGACGCCAGTTGTGCATCGCCGATTTTGTTGCGCATGAATCAACAGGCCTGGTGGATGTTTTGGGTGTGCAATTGGTGACCATGGGACACGTGGCAAGCCAGACCGCGCATGCGGCTTATGCCGACAGTCAGTTCAGCGAGTATTTCTATCTGCATGGATTGTCGACAGAACTCACTGAGGCCTACGCCGAATTGATTCATGCGCAGATTCGTCGTGAGCTTGGCATTCACGGACGCGATGCCAAAAACAAACGGGCCTTGTTTAGCCAAGGTTATCAGGGCTCACGCTATTCTTTTGGTTATCCGGCATGCCCGGACATGGAGCTCAATGAACCTTTGTTGAAGCTCCTCAAGGCCGAGGACATTGGTGTGACCTTGTCCGAGAGCCACCAGATGGTTCCCGAGCAGAGCACCTCTGCATTGGTCATCCATCATCACCAGGCGCGTTATTTTTCAACCTGATTCCATGCAGGACACAGGTTGGTTCGCGCTTGGGGTTTGCGGTAAATCTTGTTGAGCGCGGAGGCGAAAGCCACCGCCTCGCAATCGTCGAACTGCAGGTAAATGTCGGGACGCTCGCCCTTGCTTGCCCAAGCCAGTTCCTTTTTGCAGCGGGCATCCATAAACGGATGGCGTCCTTGTGTTTTGCAGATATCGACGAGGTCTTCCAGCAAGGGCTCCGGATTCACCCGGACCATCCGCGTTCCGCCTTCATTTGAAACCTCAATTGTAAATTGCAGGGCGGAATTGAGATTCCTTACCATCGATTCTGCCTGTTCCTTGCCAAGACTGTTCATGGCCGAAGGTGTTGAAAGTGATTTCGTCAGTTCAGGCCGCGGAAGAATGTAGAACGTGTTGTCGGACTTCGGATACACCTTCCAATAGAGGCGTTGCTGTTCGGCGGCTGCCGGGGTGGAAGCGTTGCCACCTCCGGTCACACAGCCTGTGGATAAGTTGTGGAAAATCAAAACGGCCATTGCAAACATCCAGATATTGCCCGGCTTTCGTTTCATGTGGCCTCCCTTCAAAGTGACTGGGAAAATTTGAACCATTGCCTCGTCTTTGAAAGCAGATGGTGTCTGAATATTTGTTGTTTTTCAAAAAGAGTCCACCTTTCTGACATGCAGGGAAGCTTGCCGCCTTCCGAACGCCCCGCTTTTGGGCGAGAAATGATCAAGTTGTTTTGACTTCGGCGCGAAGCCGAATCGGAACTGAGGATTGTTGGTTCCAGGGGAGAGTTTCTTCATGTCAACTCAAGACACCCAGGGTCGCAAACTCGAAAATCTCGAAAAGGATGCCGAGGCTGCGCAAATCCAAAACTGGATCGGTTCACTCGAAAAATTGATGGAAGCCGTCGACAAGTCGGGAATCGATGCCGAACGCAAGAACGAGCTTTTGTTGCATATGGCTTCCATCCGCAACGAGCTTGCCTCGGGGCAATGGCCCAATGTGGGTGATGCTGTTGCGATGCAGTCGTTGGCCAATGAGGCTGGCTCCATTGAGCAAATGGCACAGGACTGGCAAGCATTGTCGATGCAAATCGCGCAGTGGATCAAAACAATTTCCGACTCCCTCGGGGTCAAATAACCCAGAGTCCAGAATCTTGTTACAACCCGTGGCTTGCAGTGAATGCAAGCAGGACCTTGTTGTCGCGTACGGGTGTGGGTGTGGATTGTCCTTCCAGCTTTAGAGCCTTTCCCCATCCGTATTGGTAAATGCCACCCAGAGAGAATTGTGAATCTGAGGTTTGCGTTCCAAAGAACAGACTTGCACCCGCAAAATCAACCCGCTCGGGATTTTTCAACGAATTGAGTTCTTCCGGCCTTGAATCAAAATTGGTGAAAAGTCCCTGTCGAACGAAAAATTGTGGAGTGAAAAAATATTCGCAGCCCTGGTGAACATTCAAAACGTAATCCGTGACGGTGCCAGAAGAAAGAATCCACTCTGTGCGGCTGTGATAGCCGGCAATATCCATTGTCAGCATCAATTTGGGAGATGGAAAGGCGGCCAGGCCCAATCGAAAGCGGGTGCGGCCGAAACTCAGACCTTCGGATTTTTGAAGACTCTGTGGCTTGTTTGAAAAGCTGATCTTGGATGGCTGGCTGTTGCTCGTGACCCGCTGGACGATCTTGTTGCTGTAAATATCGATATCCTTTTGCACGCTCTCAGGCGTGGCATTCGGCAGCGCTTCAAAATCCGCTGCCACCGGCAGGCTCAGATCATTGTAATGAAAAATCGAGATCTGGTCGCCTTCATTTCTCATGGATTGCTTGATGAGCAGATCGGCATGTGATGAAAAACCAATGCTCAACCAAGGCCAGGGAGCCCAGAGCAAACCACCGCCAAACTCCGCCGCAATTGCCGTGGCTGACTGCTTGGTATTGAGTGCACGACCAATATAGAGCGTCTTGCTTGCTGCAACTGAGTCAATGACTTTGACATTTTTGGGAGTGACTTTTTGAGTGACGTCCTGAAATTGTTGCTGGTCGACGGCCAGTTGCCGGCCTCCAATACTCAATCCAAACGAAAGGTTCGAAAGAATTCTTTTTCCGGCTCCGATGCTGAAAACCAATTCACTCGTTTGTGACTTCTCGGCCCGATGAAGAAATTCAACGCCAAGTTCCGGCTGGCGGATAAAATCATTTTGGTTTGCTGACTGCTGACTGAGGTTCTGCAGCGTAAAGGCACCGTGAAGTCCATCCGAGAATTTGCCAAGGTCAATCACGCCACCCGTGAACGACGGAATGACATCCTGGCTGTCTTCAAAAAAAGATTCCTTGCCGGCAAAGACCTTTTGGTAATTTCTGCGCGTGTATTGAAATGCGTTGACTGCAGCCGACAGGTTTGCAGAAGTCGCAAAGCCAAGCCCGGCCGGATTGTAATAAAGAGCTGAAGAATCATCTGCAACTCCCGAAAACGCCCCACCCATTCCCATGGCACGATCGCCTATCAAGACGTCTGAGAAGTTGTAAGGACCGGCGATAGCAATTGTCGGAAGTGCACACGCCGACAGCGCAACAGCAACTTGGAGCAATGGTCGTTTGATGAGCATGTTCATGGGCGCGCCAACTCCCTTTGCATTTCAAAATAAAGAGGCGAACCAGTAATGGTTGGTCCGCCCTCACCGATCAACGTGGCAACAAATTTGCTGAGATTTTCGATTCGCAAGTCGTAGGGTGGATGTGTCGAAAATGCGTTGTTGATCTTGCCGCTCTGCTTTTCTCTGATTTGATTTAAAAAGCCCTCAAGAGACTTGGGATCATAGCCCAACGTCGAGCTGATTTGTTGTCCGAGCCGGTCGGCCTCGAGTTCAAATTCTTTTTCCAGACCTTTGCTGAGGAGAGTGTCGAGCGCCTCCGACGAGGCCTGCAGAAGACTCAGTCCAACTCCTTTGGGTCCCAGCAGTTGCACCCACGCGGTCGTGTCGGGGTTGGATTCGACCTTGACTCTCTTGCGTGTTTCGATCACAGGATCGCTTTCATTTTTTCCTTGAGACTCTGAGTTTTTTGAAACCTTTTTCTGCAAGCTGGAAATCAGATGCCGCTTGCTGACGTGGACGATCTCGTGTCCCAAAAGTGCAGCGAGTTGTGACTCGTTTCGGGTCGCCTTGAGAGCGCCTTTTGTGACGAAGATATAGCCGCCCGGGCATGCAAAAGCGTTGATTTTTTCAGAATTCAGGATGGCCACCCTGAAAGGCCGTCCCGCCGACAGTCCATTGTCGGCAAGAATTTGTGTGAGGGCCAGGACGTATCCCGAGACTTTTCGGTTGTTGAGGGTTTGATTTGCACCCAAGACCTGTGCCGCCATTTTGCGGCCAAGGTCAATTTCCCCTTCAAATTCTCCGGGTGTTGGTTGGGTTGTTTCGATAGCCGGAGGGAACGCTTTTTTTTCAAATTTGGCAGTTTCAGCGGACAATCTTGCCTTGAGTGCTTCGACAGTCGTCGGATCGGCGGTGCGATCCTCCATTTCATAGACGGCGCGCATGTTGGCATTGGCAGACGCTTTGATAGGTGCATCAGGGTCATCGTCCAGACCACGGATCCCCATGATTGCAGTGTTGGTTCTCGCCCGCTTTTGGTCTGTGTCGGTTGATCGCTTTTTGCTGAAAAGCTTCTTGTAGATTTCCTCGCTGACCGAGGATTTGCTTTCGCCGGCGAGAGCAACATCCGCTGTCATGATTGTGTGGGCCACCGCCCCGCCACAGGCGACGGCGGCCGTAAAAACAGCAGTATGAACATAAAAATTACTTCGAAATTTCGACATTTCGATCATCTCCGAAATCTGGCCTCAACCCGACCGGATGAATTTCGGAAGAAACATATTTCGAACGGGGGCAAAATTTTCATTCCCGGCAGAATTGGTCGCCTTTCTTGCTGATTGTTCGGGGTCTGTATAGTTCTCCGGCGTTAACAGGAGTCTTTTTCAAGAGGGAAAGAAATGCATCAGGAGACTGGCCGGCGCTTGGATGGGCTCACGATTTTGGTTGTGGATGATGCTCAGGACAATCGACTTCTTGTTTCTCGCTTTCTGACCTTGGCCGGCGCGCGTGCAGACGTTGCTGAAGATGCGCCACATGGAATCGTGTTGGCACTACAAAAGCAGTTTGATGCCATATTGATGGATATCCAGATGCCCGGCATGGATGGCTATGAGGCGGTGCAAAGGCTGAGGGATCATGATTGTCATATTCCAATCATCGCGCTCACTGCACATGTCATGCGGAGTGAGCGAACCCGTTGTTTGAGCAGCGGCTTTGACGACTACCTCACCAAACCCATTTCGCGGGTCGATTTGATTGAAACTCTTCAGCGTGCAGTTAAAAAATATCGTGACCGCGAGCGTATCTCGTCCCCAGAGACAAATACCCTGATGTGATTCGTTTCATGCGGACTTCATTCAGCCCGCAGGCAGTCGGCCGGATCAAGACGCGCAGCACGTGACGCCGGCACAGCCCCAAAACCCAGGCCGCAGCCGATACTCACAATCAAGCCGAGTGTCATTCCCACGGGTGCTATGACCCAGCGGAATTCCTTGAGCATCGGCACGAACAGGCTGACTGCGAACGAAAAGCCATTATTGAGAATGAGTCCAACCACAACAGCGGCACAACCCGACCAGAAACAAAGCAGAACAGACTCGGTTAAGATGTACGATTTGATGTGGAAATTGCGGGCTCCAAGACTCTTGAGCAAACCAATTTCCTGAGTCCGCTCGGCGACAGTCACGAGCATCATGTTCATGATGCCAACGCCGCCCACAAAAAGGCAGAGGCCCCCAATGAAGCCGACAATTGCCTGAACAATCCAAAGGAAGCCGCGAACCCTGTCGAGAATGTCGGCGGGAATGGAGCTGCCGAAGGTCAACTTTCCACCTGATTGCAGGCTCAGGTAGGTGGTCAGTTCATTTGCGAGTTGACGAGAGTCGACTCCCTCGTTTGGCAGGACACTGAACCAAGTGAAAAATGTGGGCCCCATTCTGGATAGCAAGGAGTTGATTGGAACGTAAAGAATGTCATTTGCGTCGCGGTTTCCAAACGTCGTGTCTCGTTTTCCAATCACTCCGATGACAGTGAGGGTGACAAGGGTGTTGCAGTTGTCGACAGTGATGCGTTCACCCACGGGAAAGTCATGATTCCGGCGTCGCGGATCGGTCACCTTAAACAGCTGATCAACGGTGTCAGAACCAAGAATGGTCACAGCGGTGCCACTCGCAAACTCGCGCGCATTTGGCCATCGACCAACCCTCAAGGGCGTGTCCATTTCGACGAATTCATTGGCGTCACTCACACCGGAAAGACGTGTGCGAAGAGTTCCTGAATCGCTTTTGACCTGACATGTTCCGCTGCGTAGAAAGGGGCGAATGGTGCCCTTTTTTGCAAACATCTGGGCAAGCCGGGGGAATTCAATTTGCGCATGGAGTCCTCGCCAATCGGAGGCACGTGCACCATGAAATCCACCGCGGTCGGCATCGAAATAGACATATGCCTTGCGTACCGAACTTGTGTAAAACAATTTGTTGAAAGCGTTTTCGACGATTTCTCCCAGCCCATTGATCACGATGAGGCTGAGAATGCCCATAAACAGCCCAAGGCCTGTGAGAATGCTGCGGACACGGTGTGTGGCCAAGCTGCGTCTTGCCAGAGTCATGCTCTGCGCCAGCATATGGCGAAGTTCAGAAGCCTCTGCTTTGTTGAGCAACTTGTCTTGTTTTTTGTCTGCAGCAGGTCCAATAGAAACTTTATCGACCCTGCTCTCCATTGAAGGAGAAATGTTCGGTGATTGCTTTTCATCAGAGACGATCTGACCATCAAACACAGAGAGGATGCGGTCCGCCTGGGAAGCAACATCTTTGTCGTGGGTGATCACCACAACGGTGCATCCTTCGCTGTGCAACTCCCTGAGCATTTTGAGCACTTCCACAGAACTTGCAGAATCCAGTGCACCCGTAGGTTCGTCAGCGAGCAACAGTTGAGGTTTCAGGAGCATGGCACGACAAATGGCCACCCGCTGCTTTTGCCCGCCAGAGAGTTCCCGGGGCAGACGATCCGCCAAACCTGCAAGACCAAACCGCTGAAGCAGTTCCAATGCACGGCCTTTGCGTATGTCTGCTGTTGGCTCGTGAGTTTTGGACGCAACTTCAAACGCAGATGGCAGCAAGATATTTTCAAGCACGGTCAATCGGCTGACCAAGAGAAAATTCTGAAACACAAAACCAATATTCCGGTTGCGCAGCTCTGCTATTTGTGACTCGTCAAGAGAAGAAAGGCCTTGCTCAAAGACGGACACCTCTCCTTCTGTGGGCCGTGAAAGCAGTCCCAGGATATTGAGAAGTGTTGACTTGCCCGAGCCAGATGGCCCTACGATGGCAACAAATTCTCCCGAATTGATGGCGAAGTTGACGTTTCGCAATGCCGAAAAGGTGGCTTCCTGGCTTGTATAAGAGAAACCCACATTTTTGAGTCCAAGCACCTGCGTGGTCATGGCAGGCTCGGCGAAGAAGACATACGTGGAGGAAGATTCCATTTGTCACAAAGGAAGAGATCCATGGCAAGGAGCAATTCTTCATACTCGATGGAAGCCAACGAGATTCGGTCGCGGTTGAGATCCTGTTGTGCGGCGATCAGTCTGTCGATTGAAAGCTCTCCGGCCTCAAAGAGTCTTTGATTCTTCTCGCGCATCTGCCCGGTGATAGCGACCAGCTGTTCGGCTGATTTCTTCTGCTGACGAGTTTGTTTGAGTTTGAGCTTGGTGTTCTCTATTCCAGAGATCGCATCACGAATTGATTTCTCTTCATTCAATTTGGCCGATTGGACGCGCTGTCGACCCTCTTCAACCACGCCGAAGGTTGTTGGCGGGTTGAGGGTAATTTCGCCAACCAAAGCAAGTGACCACTGCCGTGATGAGTCGAAATTGCCCGAGGATGCGCTGCTGTTTGCACCAGAGGGCGCTTCACGCCCGTCGAGTCGGCGATTTTGTGAAGCTTGCGCAACGGCATCCAGGCGCGGCGACAATCGTGCAGATTCTCCAATTCCGCTGTCTGCTGTGATGGTCTGTGTCTCTGTTCGTGCAATCGCAACATTCAAGAGCGACGCAAGAGTTTCGGAATTGGAGGTGATTTTGGAATCAATGGTGATGGTGTCAACAGGGTTGTAATTTACAAACCTCAGAAACGAGTCGAATTTTGAGTTGTCGTCAAACTCAATTCCGTAATTCCGATGCAGACGAGTCTTGAGCTCTTCGAGTGTGTTCTCCGCAATCATAGACTCCTGTTCAATCCGCAGCAGTTCCCTCTGCGAATCGAGCAGGTCGCGCTTTCCCAGAAAGCCGCTGCTTTCCTTCCGGGCTGCCAGGTGATTCAGTGCTTTTGCCTGACGTGATGCATCAAGATGAAACGCCAGAACTCTTTTCTGATGGTGAATTCCAGCGATATCCCTCAGCCAGCTGCGAATGTGGTTTCGAAGCGAAAGAATTCTCTTCAAGCGCGCACTGCGTGTTCGAAATTCAGCGGCAGAGATTCTTTTCAAATCGGCGCCACCGTTGAAAATATTTTGCCGCAGCGTGAGATTCAGCTGGAGTTCGCTGGCGCGTGGAGTTGATCCCACTTCATTGTTGCTGTCGAAATATCTGGATTGCCCGCGGCTCAGGTTGGCACCTGCCGAGAACGTAGGGAGGAATTTTTGTTTCTGAGTGTTGGTGGCAGTCAAAGCTTCTTGCCACTGGCTTTGACTTGCATCAGCTGCGTTGAAGTGAGCCGTGACTGCAGCCAAAGACGGCTGCCAGACCGCGAGTTCCGCAGGAAATTGCTCTTCTGAAATTTCTTCGGCCCAAGCATGTTCTTGAAGCACGCAGCTGAGAATGACAATCTTGATGACCGTTAGCCAATTTTTCATTTCTTCACTCCTGCTTCAACGCTTCAACGACGTCCATTGAAGCAGCCCGCATGGCAGGCCATGTTCCGAAGACAAGTCCTGCGCTCAGACTCACTGCCAATGCGATGGTCAGGGCAACAACATCGAATTGATAATCAAGACTTCCAATGCGCGGAAGGTATAACTTCGCCACGGCGAAAGCAGACATGCTCACGCCAATTCCAACTCCCGCCCCCAATAGCCCGCTGAGTGTGCAGAGCCCTGTCGATTCCAAAAGAAATTGGGTCTTGATATGCTTTTCTTGCGCGCCCACCGCTTTTCGAATTCCAATCTCACGTATTCTTTCGTGGACATTCACCAGCATGATGTTCATCACGCCAATGCCGCCAATAAGGGTGCACAGGCCACCAATCACCAGCGTCAAGCCTGTCAGGATTCCCATCATCAAATTGAACTTTTCGAGTTCCTGTTCGGCTGCAAAATATCGGAACGGAAATTTGTTGTCGGTCATCAGACTCAGCTTGCCTATCACTTGTTTTGCAAACCATGTGGGGCTCACGCCAGGATTTGGCACTGTGACAAAGCGGGTCTTGAAGATCGATGAGCCGCTTGCCAATAAGGTTTGAGCGGGGATGTAGAGTGTTGAATTGATGTCGCGGTCAAAAAGCGAGTCAATAGGCTCGAGAATTCCGATGATGGTAATGATTCCATCGAATTGGCAGCCACGGACAATAAGGTGCTGGCCGACAACAGAGGAATCAACTTTGTTCTGTTTTGAATTTCTTGCCGGAAAAAGTTTGATGACTGCATCACTCCCCAAAAGAGCAACACGTGCCGCTGAGTTGGCTTCGAATTCATGTGGCATCGGCAGCCTGCCGGCTGAAATCCTCAGGCTGTTTTCTTGAGCCTCCTTGAGGGAATTGATGCCACTCAATGCGCCTTGAAAGCTGCCAAAGGGCGAAGAGATTTTGCAATCGCTTGTTTCGATTGTCGGGTCGACTCGCCCAAGTGATGCCAGTTGACTGTTCAAGACGGGAAGATCGGTCTTGACGTTGAGTCCGCGCCAGCGCGGGGCTCCCGTTTTGTCCGCAAGGCGACCGTCAAAGCTGACAAATGCCTTTCGTGAACCTTGGGTTGCAAAGAATTCTTCAAAGATCTTTTCAACCTGTCCGGTCAGGGTCAGCATGATGAAAATACTCGAGACACCCAGAAGAAGTCCGGTCATCGTCAGGACTGTGCGCAGTCGTTGGGTTTTGAGCGCGTCGAAGGTTGGGAGGAACATTGCTTTCAGTTGTCTGCCGATTTTCTGCCAAGCCAAGAAAGGTTTTCCTGCCGAAGTTTCTGGGTGGTTCTGATTGGGTTCTAATTTCGGGATGAGTCGTTTTCGGGAATTGACTTTGTCTTCGACGATGCGTCCATCAACGATGCGGATGATTCTGTCCGCTTTTTCGGCAACGGCCGAATCGTGGGTGATGACGATGATGGATTTTCCGGCAGCATGAAGTGCTTCAAGCGTGTTGAGAACCTCCAGCGCAGTGCTGCTGTCAAGAGCTCCGGTGGGTTCGTCACACAACAAGACATCGGGCTCCATGATCAGTGCACGACAGAGCGCAACGCGTTGTCTTTGGCCGCCTGAAAGCTGTCCAGGTCTCTTGTTTTCTTGTCCTTGCAATCCGAATCGCTCAATCAGGTTGAGTGCTCTGTTGCGCAATTCTGCAAGGTCGGGCGTCTGTTTGGAGTATTCGGTCGGCAGGAGAATATTTTCGAGAACACTCAGCTGCGGCACGAGAAAAAATTGCTGAAACAAAAACCCGATTCTCTTGTTTCTCAATTGCGATTTCTGATTGGCACTGAGGCTCGCTGTAGGCGCTTCGCTGATAAACAGCTCACCGGTGCCCGGGCTGGCCATGAGTCCCAGAAGATGCATGAGGGTAGATTTGCCCGAGCCACTGGGGCCAATGATCGAGACGAATTCACCGTGTCGAATCTTGAGATTGATGTTCTCGAGCGCGACGAACGAGGGTGTGTTCATCGCGGTGTAGGTGTAGCTCACCTGCTCCAACCGAAACAGAAAATCTCCATTCCGATTCATGATATCCGTCTCACTTTTTATTGATGGTACTGGTGGATTCGCTTGCGGCCCCGTCGCCAAGGCGGCCTTCTGCAAGCTTCTTGAGATCCAGCCGGGCGAAGTCGATCTCAAGTACCTTGTCTCCGACCTTCAAGTCATCGCCCTCAATTTCGACCCACAGGTCTGTCGTGATTCCGGTTTTGATCGACTTGTAGCGTGCCGGTGAATTTGATGACTGCCTGGGAAGTTCAACCACTGAATTTCCAGAAAGTGTTGCCACGGCATTGGCTGGCAAGGCGAGGACGTCTTTGCGCTCGGCAGCGATGAGTTCAACGCTGGCATTCATCTGGGCACGCACGTCCTGGTCGGGATTTTCAATCAGGATGTCGGTCACGAAATAGGTATAGCCGCCAGCTTTGTCTTCTACGCCCTGCTGACTGATGCGGCTGACTTTGCCACGGTAGGATTTTTCCGGAAAGGCATCCAGCTTGATTTGAACGGGTTGTCCAGTTTTGACAATGGCAAGGTCGGACTCGAGGATTCGCGATCGGACCATCATTTGCTCGATATCTGAAACAATAAGAACCTCGCGGCCTGTTGCTTCGGCGCTTTCGGTGGTTGCCATCACACTTTCACCCACGGCTTTGTTCAGAAATGTCACGACCCCTTTTTTGGGTGCCTTGACGAAAATAATCGACGTGCGTGAGTCGATTCCTTTTCTGCTCTTGCGTGATGTACCCGCGCTGCCCGACAGTCCCAAGGAGTTTTCAAGCAGGTTGAGCTGTTCCCTGGCAGTGTTGTAGGCCAGTTGAGCGCGATCGAAGTCGTTTTCGGCCTTTTCATTTTCTGCTTGCGAAAAAAGATCCTTCACATTTTTTCGCCGCTCGAGATTTTCTTCAGCGGCCTGCAGTTCGATGCGGGTTCTTTGCACTTCGCTTTGGCGTGCTTCCAGTTCTTTTTGTCCCGATGTGTCCTGCAAAACCGCAAAAAGAAGTTGTCCGTCAATGACCCGCTGGCCTTCCTGCACATGAATCTGTTTGAGTTGGCCCGAGACAGGTGAGTAAACGGCGATGGAGCTAGAAGGTAGAATTTTTCCGGTCAACAGAAGATCTCTTCGAACGTCGCGCCGGACCACCAAGACAGTCTTTGCATTTTGTTCTTTTTCGAATTTTGACTGCCGGTTGTACCGAGTCCAGCTGAAAAATGCGATCAGTGCGCATAGGCACGCTGCAACGACGATGAACAAAGGTTTTTTGAAAAATGGTCTTTGTTTTTTCATGGTGTGTCATGGCCCTGGAGTGAAACGGCTTTGAACGCGGGAGGCTAACATTTTTTCAATGCGACCATAAGTATCGGCCGGTTGATCGCCGGACATTGGCCAGGTCGGGTGGTTTGCGGATTTTGTTCCGATCCCAATAGCGGGTCATTCCTTTTGAGTGCTCGAAAGTCAATGCAAATGCATCTTGCCAGCCGATCGATTGCCACTGTGTTGCGCTTTTTTTGTCGGTCCGGCGAACCCAACAGCGCGGCTCTTCTTCAGAGTTGTTTTGAAAAACAAGAATGCGCGGCACAGATGCGGCACCTATCACAGTCCGACAGGCAGTTCGGTTTGTCAGCAGGGCTTGATACTGGCCATCATCTGCCATCCAGAGCGACGTTCCTGTGTAACCAAGATGTCCAAAGATGTTTCTATTTTTGGCAAGCGGCCAAAGATTGAGTCCGGCTGTCGAGAGTTCATTTGAAGGAGTGTCGAGTCCCCAACTGAACCTGCTGCTTCCGACGTTGTTTGGAGTCAAGAGTTCCGAAAATTCGATTTGGCTTGTGATAAAAAATTCTGCCACCTTTGCCACGTCCAGAATGCTGCCAAACATTCCAGCATGACTGGATACCACCGGGAAAGCCGCACAGGCAGAACGAAATTCGGTGGCCAGGATGTTGGCATTGGTGTCGTGCGCCGCACCAAATTCGCCCGCGTGGTTGTTCAGCTTTCGGTTTTCGTACAAATGGGCGACGACCTGTGAGTGGATGTATGGGAAAAACGGAATGGCTTGCTGGCTTCGCTCCGGATCCAGTGACGCATGCCAGAATTCGCTGTTCCAGATGCCGTTGAGCTCTTCGATGATGCCCTTCCAGCCCGGGAATCTGGTGACAGCGAGATTTTCGATGACCCGGGCCAAAAGATAATAATTCAAATCTGAATATATCGTCGCACTTTCTGATTCGGGCTTCTGCAATGGAATGTTCAATATGTGCGTGGTGAGATCTTTTTGCGCAGCACGAGCGAAAAGGCCATCGCCGTCGTTCTGCAGGTCGGGCGTCCGGTTGATGGAGCGCGCATGCCCGGATGGACCATGAGAGATGAAATGCCAAAGGGCCCGGCCAAACCATGTCCAGGCTTTCAGGCCACTGGTGTGGTTGAGCAGATGAGAAAGAGTGAGCCAAGAATGCTTTTCGGCCCAGGATTTGAGCTCTTTGCCTTCGTCGGACCGTGGTTCAATCAAGCTTGCCAGCGGGCTCCCTGTCCAAAGCAGCGCGTCTGGTCCAAGTTTGTGGCGCAACCAGGCGTTTGCCAGGAGTGGCTTTGTCAGGCTCGCAAGGTCGAAGGCGGGCATCCAGTTCCGGAACGATTTCTGGTGAGGATGAAGTTGAGAATTCTGGTCGAGAAGCCAATCGCGTGGGTAAGCTTCATCGGCGTAGAAAGCTGAAATTGCACCATTTCGGTGGGCGCATGACCAGGCGGTGAAAAGCCCCTGACCCACTTGTTCTTCGAGGCTTTCAATCAAGGGAGTGTATGGTAGACCCATGTCCATGTCGTCTGCCTCTTTGGAGGTTGCGCACGATTGGTAGCAGATGGAGTCACAATAGTCGCCGGCATCGGAAAGTCCAAGTCGGCAGCAAGGAGATTGGCTGTGGTTCAACAACAAAAACAGACACTCGAGCTCAACCGGGCCTGGGTTGACAGTCAACTTGTTGCTCAGTTCGGCGTCTCGCCCCAGCGCATTTACAAAGATATCGATGCGTGGCTCGAGGAAGACTCCGGTGGGGGTGACGTGAGTTTGTGGACCCAGCCTGTGGGCACACCCGAAATGAAGGTTGAAATCATTGCCAAACAGGATTTCATGCTCTGCGGTTTGAGTCTGATGGCTGCGGTTTTTCACCGGACACATGCATCCCTTTCCTGCCTCCTGGAGAGCGATTTTCGTGATGGCGCAAGAGTCAAAAAGGGAGACGTCATCTTGCGTGGCAGAGGCGATGCAAGATGTTTGCTGCTTGGAGAACGCGTTGCGTTGAATCTTGCGGCCCGCTTGAGCGGGATTGCCAGCAAGACCTCAGCGATGCTCGAAATTGTTGAAAAATCTGCCGCGCGTGCGCAGGCCCGCAGTCCAAGGCTTCTGGAAACCCGCAAAACTACGCCGGGCATTCGCCTCTACGAAAAATATGCAACGCGATTGGCAGGGGTGCGCAATCATCGCCATTCGCTCGACACCGGACTCATGCTCAAAGAAAATCATCTGCGCAGTTTTGGTGGCATCGCTGCGGCCCTCAGCTCTGCCCGAAAGAGCATTCCATTGCTCACAAAACTCGAGGTGGAAGTCACCAATCTGAGCGAATTCAGTGAGGCGGTAGCAGGCGGAGCAGATGTCATCATGCTCGACAATTTTGCACTCGATGACATCAAAATCGCAGTGGCCGAGCGGTCCAAAAGCGGGCGGGCTATTGAGTTGGAAGTGAGCGGGAATTTGAGCGAAGAAAATATCGCCGCCTATGCTGGATTGGGGATAGATTATTTGAGTTCAGGGGCACTGATTCACCAAGCAACATGGGTAGACATGAGCCTGCAACTTTATCGAATGACGTGATGGAACAATGAAGACTTTTTTTACGCAAACCTCAAGCTCGACAATGGATTTGGCAAGAACGCTGATTCAAGAAGCGGGCCTCGAAAATTCTTTTGCCGTCATGTGCAAGACTCAAACGGCGGGTCGTGGCCGGGCCGGAAGTGTCTGGAGCCAGGCTGAGGCTGTTAAAGAAAAGTTCAGCGAACTTGTGCCAGCAGAGGCACAACCGGTTGAGAAGAGCGATTTGGCAGCAGCTGTCCGCCATTGTGGTATTTTTGGTCCTTGTACCTTTGTCGTACCGGGCCATCTTCTCAAAATTCCCGTCAGTTGGTTGAGTCTCGCGGTGGGCTGTGCGGTTGCGGATGCTCTTTGGCGTGCGCGATCACGATTGGCAAACATGATGAATTTTTCGGGCTTGCTCGACGGCGAGCCTGTGCTCGAGGCAAAACTGAAATGGCCCAACGACGTCTGGGCCTGGCCGACCAATGTTGCATCCGGAGGTGCACGCGCAGTTCCCAAGAAGGTTGCTGGAATATTGTGTGAGTCATCCTTCCGCGCCGACAAGCTGCATTTTGTCAGTATTGGATTGGGTTTGAATCTGTTTGAGGCGCCTGCTCATGTCGCACAGGCAGGCAGTGTGCTTCAGATGTGGGGAGTCAACGCCACCCAGTTGTCTAAAGACATGCGCATGAACCTCAATGAAATTGTGGCCGAGGAAATTGAAAAGGAACTTGCCGATTATCTTTTCACAGAGCGATCGGCCGAGCAGCTGCGTCATCTTGTACTCGAACGTTCTTTGCCGTTGGGTACAAAATTGTCGGTCAACAAAGGACAGCACACCGGCGCTTTTCTGGGGCTTTCCGCCGACGGCGGTTTGCTTTTGGAAGGGGCTACTGAACCTGTATTGGCTGCCGATGTTGGGTTTCCTGAGCCGTCTGCCAAAATTTGTCTCGACTTTGGCAACACCCAGATCCATTGGCGCTGCGAACGGGGAAGTGAGTCTGTCGTCGGAAATTGTGATTGGTCTTTGCTTGATCGCAAAAGTCTGTCTGACACCAAGCTTTTCGCCAAGACTGAGTTCGCTCAGGAAATTTGTGCCAGTGTGCAAGATGCGACGCGTGTTGAACTCGTGTGGTCTGCAGTCGCGCATGCAGGGCAATCCATGAAGGTTGTCTATGGGATCGAGTCTGCGCTGATGGCTCAGCGTGCGATCGGTCGCGAGATTTTGTTGACACCTGTCGATTCGCTTTCAGTGTTGCGATCTGCGGGACTTGAAGCCGATTATGCACCCAATGAAATGGGAGTGGATCGTGCTTTGCAGGCCTGGACTGCGGTACGAAAAGCTCAAGACGCAGGTTCTGTTGCCGCTGTTTTGTCTGTTGGCACCGCACTCACGGGAATCGTAGTGGATGCAAAGCCACGAATGATTGAAAGCTTTATCTTGCCTGGCCCAGCGATGAGTCTGCAAGCCTTACACGAGAAGACCGCGCGGTTGCCAAAAATTGCTCTGCCCAAGGAGCTTGCCGAAGTTAAAAGTGCGCCCGAAATTTTTTCCACCCGCGTGTCGATGCTGCGTGGTCTTGTGCTGCAATTCAGAGGATTGGTGGATCTGCTGCATCAGCGCCACCAGGTCTCCCGGCTGATCTTGACGGGTGGAGGAGCGCAATCTCTTTTTGATGTTTTGGATCAGGACCTGCAAAACGTCACGTTTGTTGAGCACGATTTGGTCCTCAAGGCTATGTCGGAATTTGCAGGTCTGGCAACCAAAAAGACTCCGGTTGGCGATGCGAACCAGGAACTGGAATCCGAAGAGGGTTTGCCTGAAAAAGTCCTCCAGAGCATGTTGCGCGCGCGGATCTCCAGGCGACGATCGCAGAGGGTTGCGCTCGACAAAGCGCATTTTCGCCGGCTCGGAGGCCGACTTGAACACGTGGGTGTGGGGCTGCGGCTTGATCGTCATTTGGGCGAGAAATTCAAGTTTCACAATCGGGATATTTGGCAGCAGCGGATTGATATTGGTGAGGTCTTGGTTGAACAAAATTCGCCCAAGAATCACATCAGCGACGCAGCGCCCGACAATCTTGTTGCCGTGAAGCCAACTTATGTTCTCAAACAAGGTGATCAGATCTGGTTGTTTCATCCACCTGAATACGAACCCGACATGATGACCAACGTGGATGTGGTTTATGACGATGGCGATGCAGCCGTCTTCTGCAAGCCAGGAAATCTTGTTGTTCATGCAGCAGGGCTCTATGGAAAAAACACGTTCATAGAAATCGCAAAAAAGATGGGCTATCCGGATGCTGCCCCGGTTCACCGGATAGATCGTGAAACGTCTGGAATTCTGGTTTGTGCGCGCAGCACGCCCCTGCGGCGTGATTTGTCGTTGAGCTTTCGCGATTCGTCGGTCAAGAAAATGTATCTTGCCGTGTGCAAAGGAACCCGTTCGCTGCCCGATCAATTTCGGGTTGCACTTCCGATTGGTCCGGCAATCAATTCGCGTATCCGTTTGAAGCTTTGGCACAACCCGCAGGAAGGTCTCGACGCGTTGACTCATTGTCTGCGCTTGTCGCAATGGCAGGACTACACGCTGTTTGCCTGTATGCCGCAAACCGGTCGCACCAACCAGATTCGTGTTCACCTGGCTGCGATTGGTCATTGGATTGTGGGCGACAAGATGTATCACCCCGATGAAGATGCTTTTCTTCAATTTTATGAAGAAGGATACATCGAATCTGTTGCAGAAAAGGTGTTGATGCCTCGCCATTGGCTGCACAACACGGGGATTCAGTTTTTTTCACGGCCCGACAGTGATCTTGGGCGCAAGCCTGTGATTGCGCCACTCACCGACGACCTTCTGCAACATGAGCCCACGCTCGAACTTCTCGATCGGGCAGGAATTCCCCGCGATCCGAAGCTTCAGCACGATCAGTTGGCGCAATTGTTTCAGCGGGTTCTGGATATTGATTTTGGCAAGACCCCTGCTGTTGAGCCACAGGTGGAAGCGAATGTCTGATGCCGTCAGGGCCTATGCCTTTTTCACCGATATTCATGGCAACATGACGGCCCTGGACGCTGTCCTCGACGACATGTGCGAATTTTCGCGCGAGCGCGAAGTGGAACAGTTTCAAAGGGTGTGCTTGGGCGACAGCTTTGATGGTGGTCCCGATCCTGCTGCCGTCTTCGAACGTTTGGTCGAATTGGGATGTCCGCATCTGCGCGGCAATCACGAGGATTATCTGTTTCAGTGTGTGGCGCATCCAGAAGACGAAAAATTTGCCCGGCCATTGTGGAAATTTGTTCCGTGGACAGTCAAGCGTATGGGTGATCAACTGTCCCGCATCAAAGCGCTCAGTGTTGATCGCTGGACCGCATCTCTTGATCCTTTGGTGGCAGTGCATGGTTGCATTGAAGGCAACAATCGGGTGCCCGATTTTTTTGTTCAGCAGTCTTCACTTTCAGCCGCCTTTACTGCTTCGCATGTCGAACAAATTTCCGACGATTCAAAGTTTTTTTTCAACGGCCACAGTCATTATCTTGGGCGCCATTGCCAGCACAAAAATGTTTGGTTCAACTGCGGGAGTGTGGGTTACCCATTTGTTGAAAAATTGGCAGTTCAACCCGATGCTCCATTGGCAACCTGGGTTTGGGTTGAGGCCGACAGCCGTCATGGCATTCGTGTTTTCAATCGACGTGTGCCCTATTCGTCCGATATTTTGTTGAGACGCTATGTTGAGTCGGGTGCTCTGGAACTGTGTGCACCCTTTTCTTTTGCAATTGCTGCCCAGAGTCTGTTCAACGAGGACGTTGTTTTTCCGTTTTTCCAGGCGGTCAAGAATCGAAATCTGACTCCCCAGGAAATGGCAAAGCTATTGGTGCAGGAACTCGACAAGCAGAGTGTTTTTGATCGTATCAATCGGCTTTTGCGCAAGGCGGGATTCGAGGAGGTTGATTGCAACTGAATCGCTGGCTTTTATTGGTTTTTATTTTCTGCTTGGCAGTTGCATCGATATTACCTCCGCTTGGTCGGTCGTCTGTGGCGGCAGCGGACGACGGTGGGCAACTGACTGTTGGTGCAATTCAGTTGGTTGGGCTGGTGCGGACCAACCAGGAATTTGTGCTCAGGGAAATTGGCTTCGAAGCAGGCCAAAGAGTGTTGCAGGCCGACGTTGAAGCGGCCGCCCAGCGCCTGAGGAATACAAATTTTTTTGTGACGGTTGAGGTGACTCCAGAACAAGGGTCAGAGGGACGCACGAATCTGAGATTTGATTTCCGTGAGAAGTGGACTCTCACTCCGGTGCTGCGTGGAGGTACCGGTGGAGGTGTCGATTTCCTCGTTGTGGGCCTTTACGACTTGAATTTGCTTGGACGCGGCATCGAGGCGGGCATGCAATACGAGCAGTATTCCGGAGCTCCAGGGGTGAATCTCTGGTGGCGGCAGCCAAATTTTTTATCGCCTGTTTGGAAATCTGCAGTCGAAATTCAGGTTGGCAAGCGTCCCGTGTTTTATCTGGATCCCGGAACGGGACAGTATTTTACACCCTTGGCAAAGGCGAAGAGGCTTTCTGTTACAACTCAACGCAAATTGCGTCCCATCGACCTTGGATTGAGCGTTGAATTTTTGGAAAGGGAATTGGATTCAACTGAATTTGAGTCCACGGTTGAGTATGAAGATTTCAAGCGTCGAGAAGAGGCCGGCATTCTGGCGCGACTTTATTTGAGGTGGAATGCACTCAATCTGTATGATTATCTTTGGGATGGTCACAAACTTGAGTTCAGTGCCGGTAACCTGTTTCCTCGGCCCGGTTCCACCCAGTCCAACATTCAGACAGCATCGCTATCGGGAACTCATTTTTTCCGTTTTCTGGAAAGTCATAATTTGGGTTTTCGATTTCAGGCAAACTGGACCAATGGAAGTTCGTTGTTGTCCTTGTTGAGACTTGGGAGTCTTGACGCAGTTCGGGCTCTGGACGAAGGAGAACGGATGGGTCGGATTGCATGGACCGTCAATGCCGAGGAACGTTGGGTGAGCTACGTCGATGAAAATCTCGTGGTGCAGTCGGTCGTCTTTATTGATTCTGGCAATGCGGCAAAATCATTTGCGGAATGGCCCTACCCTACGGCTGCGAGTGCAGGCCTCGGTCTGCGGATTGGTCTTCGTCCTATTGCAAGACTCAGATTGAGAGCGGATTATGCGCATGCGCTGACCGGACTGCGCAAGCGTCAAGGTTGGATAGTGGGAATGCAGCACTATTTTTGAAGTGTATTTGAAAACCAAAGTGAATGGAGAATCCAGGCGATGCAGAACAGACCAAATTCAATTCAAAGACCAGGAATCGAAACACTTTGTGTTCATGCAGGTGTTGAACCTGAGCCCATGACCGGTGCAATCATGACGCCCATTTTTCAGACCTCAACATACGTGCAATCGGGCCCGGGCGAGCACAAGGGATATGACTATTCGCGCGGTGGAAATCCAACACGCACGTCACTTGAAACTGCATTGGCGGCACTTGAACACGCCAAACATGGTATTTCTTTTGCCTCCGGTTTGGCCGCCGTTCATGCCATTGCACAGCTGTTGAATCCGGGCGATCACGTTCTGGTTTGCGACGACGTTTATGGTGGCACGGGGCGATTGTTTCG
>JBDLRR010000302.1:0-5214 GCA_039799985.1 Pseudomonadota bacterium
GCTGACAAGTAAGGCTTGAGCGACGAAGAGTACCTCATGATCGTAGATTCATGAAAGTCTTCAAAGTCTGCGCCATAGGCGAATGGATAATATTGGATACCTGTTCGGGTTTCCATCAGTTGTGTTGCTTTGAAGACCGACGACAAGCCAACCTGGAATTCGCCCACGGCAGCAAATGTGCGCGACCGAAAAGACAGCCATTTCACATCGAAGTTTTTGGAAATACTGTCTTGACCATCGCGGTAGCCCGAGATCTGGGCCATAATAAGGCCGCTCGAGGCGGAAACGGCCGAAACAACCTCGGCACTTGCTATCGCCGGCAAACAAACGAGGATGGCGACAAATCGGCAAACAATACTCATCTTTTGCCTCGTCCCTTGCCTTTTCCAGCGGGTGGAGCGTCTGTGTTGCCGCCGGTCTCGGCCAACAGGGCACGTACTTCTGTATCTTGTGGATCAAGGGCAAGTGCCTTGTAAAATGCTTCCCGAGCCTTCTCGACCTGGTTTTGCAGCATGTAAATGGTGCCTTCAAAGGTGTATGCAGCTGCAATGTTGGGATTGGAGGCTCGCGATTTCTCCAATACCTTGAGTGCTTCCTTGAAGTTCTTTTCAATAATGTATTTTTCCGCCTCAAGAAGGTAACGCACTGCAATGTTGATATCCGCTGAGTCGTCTGAACCGATGGGTAAAAGATTGGCCTCGATTTCGAGTTTGCCGCCGCCGAGGTTTGGAATCACAAAATTCTGGCTGCGGTAACCGGGCTTCTTCAAAGTCACGACTATTGTACTGCGGTTTGAAAGTTTGGTGATTTCCGAAAGATTCTGTTGAAGTGGCGTTTTGCCAAGAAGTTTTCCGGTTTCTTGACCTGGTACGGCCAGAATCACGTCGGCCGCGGGTGGTTTTGACGTGATGTTCACGCTGGCACAACCTGCAAGGGTTGAAATCAGAATCATCAAAAGAAAGTTTGAAGTTCGCATAGGAACGCTTCGACCTCAGAATTTTGTTTTTGAAAGTTTGGCAACTCTCATGCAGTGAAATTATGCCCTTGAGATTCCAGTGAAGCCAAGGTCAAAGTGGCTGAGTTCGTCAGACAGGGTGATGCAGCTGCATTTTTTGCATTCAAGGGAATGAACAATTTTTCCAATTTTCCGATGCACAAGAGTGGTGAAGCAGATGGGACTGCCGTCTGCTCGGGAACCTTCATGGGTGAACAAAATGAAACAGTGGCCGCAAGCAAATTCGAATACGGCGATTGTCAGTCCGACAAGAAAGTCGATTTCGCAGGGTTTTGTCAGGATCCGCTGGATGGCGGCAATGGTCACCATTTTATGTCTGGCAATTGCGGGACTTTTCCAGACAGCCCTTGCGCAAACCAGTGGTCGCGCGACGCTGAATCAAACCTTGGACGCAAAAATTGCGGAAGCCGAACAATTTCTTGAAGAGCGTCTGAACAAACGACTGGACGCGGTCACCGACCCGCCATTTTTGACAACTGTCAAGGTTGATTTTCCAACATCAAAGTTGAATTCATTGCGTCAGTCTGCAGGCGGCAACGTTTCGAAATTGTCGCGAGGAGCGCTTTCAAAGGGCATCAGCAATGACGATGCGCTGATCAGCCTGTTGAATGCACTCACACCGTTGGAAATTCTGGCAAATGCACAACGTGTGTCGGTTGTGGTCACCCTCGATCAATCGTTCCCAAAAGATTCAATTGCCGATCTCAAAACGACTTTGCAAGCGTATTTGCGCCTGAACATGAAGCGCGGTGATAAACTTGACATCAACCAGAAAGACCTGACGGCTGGCCGCTCCAAATCCAAGGTTGAGAAGGCCGAAAAAGAAAGCCTGCAATACAAAAGTCAGATTGAAAATCTGCAGCGTGAGTTGGAGGCAATCCGTCGCCGTGAAACCGACGCGCAGCGCGAAGTGAGTGAGGCAAAACGCAAGGAGCAGGATGCACAGTCACAGTTGCGCGATGCCCTCAAGGCCACAGATGATGCCAAACTCAAGCAGCGTGAAGAACAAGACAAAACCAACAAAGCCGAAGAGGAACGCCGGAAGTTGTCGGCCGAAATCGACGAACTCAAAAAGCAAGTTGCCGACTTGACGCAAAAGAACAAAGACCTCACCGAAGACACGAAAACACCCATTGGCAAGTTCAAAAAGTTGATTGCCGGTTTGGAATTGCCGCTCACGGTTGTTCCAGCTGTCCTGATTGGACTGATCGGAATCCTGGTCATCGTCCTGATCCAAACATCGCGAGTAAAAACCGCCAGCAGTGACATGAGTGCAACCATGATGCAGGTTTCAACTGCCGTGGCAAAAATTGGAGAATCGATTGTTCAGGCCGCAAAAGTGCAAGGCAAACAGCAGGGTGAGGCCATCAACGTCTCGGCTGGCGGCGCAGGCGCATTGCAGCAGCAGGGAATGCAATCCTCAGGCGATTCCACTTCCGAGGAGCTGATAGCACTCGAGAAGGAAGCGCAGAGCCTGATCGCCGAAATGAATCAGAGTCGTTACCCGATGCTCAGCGTTCTGAAGGACTGGCTTGCCGACAAGCGCGAAAGAACCAAATTCGCAGGCTTTGCCGAGGCTGTGGGTCCCAACGCCTCGCGTGAAATTTTCAAGGTTTTTCCGAAAGAGGAAATCGAGGCGCTTGGGAATGCGCTGTATGAACCACTGGCAAAGGCCCAGGCTTATAAAGTTGTTCTGCAGCTTTATCGTTTGGCCGGTCGCGAAATCAGCCGCAAGCCGAGCTATTTTGTCAATCTTGATATGAGCTTCCTGATCAAGGCGACCGACCTCGAACTCAGCGCAGCTTTGTCTGACTCGGGAACAGCCGAGGCAGCTCGTTTGATGGTGCTTCTGACTCCCGAGCGCTGCGCTCGCATCATTCCCGGAGTGCGCAACCACGACAGCATGGAACTGCTTGAAGCCATGCGTGAGGCCACCGAAATGAGTGAAGACGATGCCAAGGCTGCATTGGATGATGTCAAGGGTCGCATCGACAGCGACAGCGGTGGAGACTCCAAGTTCGATGTGACCAACCACCTCATGTTGATGCTTGATGCTCCGAACCCCGAATTTCGAACTGCGGTCAGCAAGGTGTTGCGTGCCGACAAACAGCTTTCGCAACAGGTGGGTTCACGGGTTGTGACCATCGAGGAAGTGTTGCGTTTGGACGACGAAACCCTTGCGGAACTTTTGTCGGAATTGGAGCCGATGGATGTTGCAACACTCCTGGTTTCGCTGCCTGAAGAACTCAATGATCGCATCAACGAGTTCTTCACGTCAGCAAAGATTCAGGCTGCCATCCGTCAGGAGCTTGAAAAATTTGAACGGTCCAAAATGGCACGTAAGAGGGCCGAATTCGAAGGTCAAAAAATTCAGGCCTCACTCATCCGGCAGGTCAAGGATATGCGCGAGCAGGGCTTGATTGAGCTCGCTGATGACGGCGGTGATGGCGAAGATGCGGAGGCATCATGAAATGACCCCAGTAAAAGCCATGATACATAAGGAGGCCCGGCAATGAGTTCAACCGTTATTGGTTTTATTCTGGCGTGGGTTTTCGCCTTTTACATCATCCAGCACTCGGTGAAGGACCTCAAAGTCTTCAATGACATTCCTGGCTTTCTGCTGATTGTTGGCTGCACGGTCGCAATGTCGTTCATGGCAAATACATTTGAAGAGAATAAACGCATCTTCAAGGCGATGTTGGAAGGATTCAAGCGCCGTGTTGATCGCAAACAGGAGATCGTCACCGAGATCGTGACAGTTGCCAAGGTGACAAATGGCGATCCACGTTTGCTCGAACAGCAAATGGGAACAATTCAGCAGGCATTTTTCAAAGAAGGCGTGGGTCTGATTCTCGACCGTTTCAAGCCCGATCAAATTGATTCAATCTTGAGCGACCGAATTGACAGCCACAAGCAATATCTTGGAAAGAAAACACACGGGTTGAAAGCATTGGCAAAGTATCCTCCAGCTTTCGGAATTATTGCCTGTGTGGTGTCGCTGATTGCGGTGATGCAGCGCCTCGGGGGCGAGCTCAAAGCGGGTGACCTTGGCCCGTCGATGGCTGTGGGTCTGGTGGGAACACTCATTGGCCTGTTGGCGGCGAACTTCATCATCATGCCCCTGGGTGAAAACTCAGAACACCGGGACAAAGCCGAAATCAAGGAACGCGAAATCATTCTCCAGGGCGTGTTGATGCTTGCCAATAAAGAAGCACCGCTTTTCGTTCAGGAAAAGTTGAATTCGTATCTGAAAGAGGAACTGCGCGTGGATGTTCTGGGTGTTGGCGGAGGAGGCAAGGCGGCCTGACCTTTAATTTGAATCAAGGAGAGCATTTTTGGCACGGGGCATTTTCGAAAACTTGAAGAACACTTCTTCGCCCGCGGATGGCGCGGCGGGGAAGCTTCTTGAAAAGAAAAAACCGCAGATGCCACTTCCCAAAAGAAAGTCGTCATCCCAGGAAGAAGTGAGCGGAGGAGGTGGTGGTCACGACAGCGACGACACCCTCTGGCTTTACAGCTTCAATGACATGCTTTTCAACCTCTTGTTGTTTTTCATCGTGATGTATTCGATTTCTCAAATCGACGAAAAGAAGTTTGCCGAAGTCCAGCAGGCATTGCAGGGCGACAAGAAACCACAGCTTTTGAAAGATGAAGAAGACAAGGATGGGGTTGTGATTGGTCCGCGCAACGGCGCCTTGGATGCCAAGCAACTGGCGTCTTCGGGAGGTGAGGCCGGGGGCGACAAAAGTGCCGAAATTGCCGCCGCGATTCGATTTATGCTCGACAGACAAGAAAAAGCAGATGTGAAGCTGGCGCGCGGCACCGGCAAGGATGCCGACAAAAAGGAAGAAGCAAAAAAGAAAAGCAAGTATTTGTCGGGAACAAACATTCCATTGCCCATGCAGCTTGTTTTTCCGCATACGGAATTTTTTGCAAAAGGAACTGCAGACCTGACTGTTCAGGGTGAAAACAACCTCAGGCAGTTGGCAGCTGAAATTGCCGTTGTTGAAAAACTTTCAATTGCCGAGATTGAGGTCCACACCGAGTTTTCAAAAGCCATGCTCGCAAATCTGAAGGGAAAATCCGATTTCAGCACGTTGAAGCTTGCAACCATGCGTGCCGGTGTTTTGTTTGAATATTTCATCAAGGAAGGTATTCCTCACAAAAAAGTCGCGAGCGCAGGCTATGCCGACGGCAGA
>JBDLRR010000303.1:0-4077 GCA_039799985.1 Pseudomonadota bacterium
TTCGGGTAGAGCAAAATAATCCTGTTTGCCAATGCCAAGTGAATCTGACGGCGTGTTTGAAGTTCCATTCCTGACAAAACAGCAGACCGCAATTTTTCATGACTGAAGACAAACGAACGCCTTTGAACAGGCAAATTTTCGTCTCCAAGGATCTCAAAAACACCTCGCCTGACCAGGCTCAACAAGCGGGTTTCGAGTTCGACCGAAGTGAAGTCCTGGTCAACCCTGAAATATTCGAATTCACATGCCTCATGAGAAACCGCCGCAATATTAGTCAGGCGTTGGTCACGCTTGTCGAGCCGATCCAGCGATGCCAAAAGGGCTTCGACATTGCGATAATCGACAACGATCTGCGACAACTTGCTCCAGTCGACCCGGAAAACAGGGTCCCAGGGATTGAAGTTTCGCCGCTCGGCGACAAGGGCTTCACTTTCGACCATCTGCTTGAGCAACGCGTGCAACAGCAACGGTGAGCCTTCGCACTTGGCAGTCACGAACTCCACAAACTTAGGCGTTGGACGTGGCAAGCCAATCGACTGAAGGAACTGCTGAAAGTCGTATTGACTCAAAGGTGCCAGATCCCAAACCTGAAACCTGCGCCGCAGGTTGGACAAGCGGATAAGAAAATTGTCGAGTACAAAATTCTGCCTTGAACTTCCCTCACGGATGGTCATCACAAAAGCAAAATTCGCCTGGTCGTTGACCTTTTCCGTTATAAATTGAAACAATCCAATCGAGGCCGGGTCTGCAAGATGAACATCGTCGAGCAGGAAAACAAGATACCCCGTTTGCTCGGCAATCTTGGCGAGCAATTCGAGAAACACCTGTTGGATGGGGGCGCGCACCTGTGGCAACTTGCGCTTCATGCTTTGCTGTTTTTCAAGCATCTCGGCAGCCGAAGACATGATATCTTCTTGTTTGTCTTCTCCTTCATTTTCTGGTGCAGGATCCTCACGAAACACATACGAATCGGTGGTGCTACTGTAGGTGCTCTTCATCAGATGCGGACGCAGAGCCGGAATCAACCGCGCCACATCTGTAGCGCCGGTGCCGGCGATTCTCGCCATTTCCTGCATCAAAGCTTGAAAAATGTGTGGACTTCGAATCTCGAGAGCCTGCAGCTGCTCATTCACCGCAAGACTCAATGCACGCAAAGACAGCCGCTGCTCGGATTCTGTGAACCGAACGTGCAGGTACGGAACCTTTTGCTCATCCAATTGACGGCGGACTTCGGTAAGGCAACGGGTTCTGCCCAAACCGACAGTCGAGCGAATCATTCCCCAGGTGACACGTGATTTTCGATTTCGAAAATTGATGTTCTTGACGACCTGGTCGACAAGTTCGCCCCGACCCACAAAAATATTGTTGAAGATTCGACTCAGCGCCACATCTTTTGTGGCAATTTCAAAAGCATCAACCACTCTGCCATGAACCCGGACGTCATTCATGAGCCTTTTGAGATCGCTCAGAAGACCAAACATGCTTTGATATCGTTCTTCTGGTCGCTTCTCGATACACTTCATAACGATGCGTTCAAGCAGTTCGTGATATCGCGGCCCATCGAATTGCGAAAATGGAGGTGGCGTTTTCTCCAAATGCGCCAAAAGCAATTCGTTGTTCTTGAATTCGTGGAAAGGCGTCCGTCCGGTCACGAGCTCGTATGCTACAATACCCAAACTATAAATATCGGCGCGCGCGTCGATTCCCCAATTGACCATTCCTGTTGATTCAGGCGCCATGTAGTTGAAGGTTCCGACAACCTCAGCCCGCGCTCGGCCCTGCTCATTTCCTTGCTTGACGGTATCGCTCAAGCGGGCGACTCCAAAATCCACGATCTTGACCTGGATTTTAGAGTCGCCCCCTTCTTTGGCCAAAGCAACAAGCACATTTTGCGGTTTGATATCACGATGCACGATGTTGTGTCCGTGCACGTACTCGAGCGCCTCGGCAGATTGAATCAGGATTTCAAGAATATCAGCCAAAGGCAGCCGTCCACCCCGTTTCTTCACATACTCGCGAAGATTCTGGCCATCGACATATTCCATGACAATGTAGGCTTGACTCTCGTGCTCTCCCAGTTCGTAAACGGTCACCGTGCCGGGATGCAAAAGCTGGCTCATCAACGTTGCTTCACGTTGAAAGCGAATCTGCTCCTGAAGTGACGGAAGATTGCCACGGCTCAGAAACTTTATCGCCACCGGACCACTGCCTTCAGCGCCAATGCGCACGGCTTTATAAACAGCACCAAAGCCGCCTCTGCCGATTTCCTCCAGTAGCCTGTAGGTGTTGTCTAGAATCTTCTCCTTCAAATCGCCCTCCATGCGCGATCTGCAAACGCTCATCCGGAGGGTTATCGGCAGCCTATAAATAAATTGAGTTTCAAAAGAATTTCCCCCGGAAATTCTTGCACATCAAGTCCACCCACCGTTCCGCCGATAAACCCCAAAAGCAACGGGGTGATGCTTGAAGACGAGAAAATCAAAATCAAGTGACCGGCAGAGATTTGGTTTATTCACCAAAACAGCCGCATTTGCTGGACTATTTTCAATCATTCCGGGCTGCGGTGATGGCCGACCTGAATTTTCAGAGCCAACACTTTCCAAGCAACTCAAAGCTCAAATTCTTTCGGTTCAGGCAAAAGACCAGAATTACCCAGAGGTTTTTCCATTGGCGTCGGACTTTCTTCGCCATTCAAACAACTCTTTCGGCCCTCATGAAACCAATCGAACTCTTGCGGAATTCAATTTTTCCTCGGTCGTCGGCGACCTGCCCGAGTCAGTGGGTGAACTTTCGGAAGGTCTGGGTTTGGTTGCAGACAACAACGAAAACAGTCTGCGCACGTTTTTTGGAAAACTGCCTTCCGGCCTTGCTTGGTCAGCCATTGGAAAATCTCAACCGCTTTCCTTGGACGACGGCGGAACAGAGCTGCTTCACGAAGTTCAACTCTCGTTCAAAGACATTCCAATCCACGGAGCGCGAATCAAGTCGATCCACGACCATGCCTCAAACACGACAACATACATGAGTGGCTCTGTGCCACAGTGGATGATGAATTCGTCGGTCGAACAGGTCCGCAGCAAACCGTTCTCCCTGACGACTTGGCAAGCAAGACTCAAAGCCTCGCAGGCCCTTGGATTTGTTGATTGGCGATTCCACTCGCCATCACGGATCTACTTGGCGCAAGAAAACAACTCGCTTCTTCCGGCTTATGTTTTCACCGTTTCTGCAGAATCGCCTGAACAAGGTCGTGGCCCGCGTATTCCAGTCGAAGTGGCTGTCAGTGCCGATACTGGTGACGTTCTGTGGCAGCGTCCGTTGGCTATGCATGCCGTCAACGGTCAGGCTATGCTTTACGTCGAAAACAAAAAGGCAGCTGGAGGCGATGCAGCCCCCCTGACCTCTGTGACGCTGCCGAATCTGTTGGGCGACGGCAGCTCGCTCTCTCATCCCCTTTTTGACGTGATGAATTGTCATCAGAATGCGCGCATCAATGAACCGGGCGATGGCAGTGTTTGCAACATGAAAAACCACGGCGTGAGCCAGGGCAATTATTCATCGTTCACATATTCCAGCGAGGTCTATGATGAGCTGATTTCTTATGCAGCAGTAACAAAAGCCATGGATTGGTTCAACGCCATCGACACCAACAGCCTGCGCACCAGTTGGGACGAAACCAAGTGGCCTGGCAGCAGAGCCAATTTTGGACTCCAACCCAGCGGTTCCAATGGTGGCTCCGAAGTCAGGTTGAACATTTTTGTACGCACACGAACCCCTGTGCCGACGACCAACACCTGTAGCGGTGAAGACACCACTCCAGACAACGCGCAATATCTTTGGGCCGGAAACACCGGTCGAGGCAGTCCGGAAATTCTGATTGGCTACGGCGGCTACGTTTCGGGTCAATCGAATTGCTACAAGCTCCGCGATTTGGGCAAAGACATGGACGTCATCATGCACGAATTCGGTCACCATATCGTGTTCCGGGGGCTTTCCAACGCCAAGAGCCAAAGCGTTGCGCTGCACGAAGGTTTTGCCGATTATTTCACCTATGCAATTTCGGGCAACAACCGCTTGGCT
>JBDLRR010000304.1:0-3452 GCA_039799985.1 Pseudomonadota bacterium
ACCATCGCACTTCTGAAATCTCGGAAGCTTGAATTTTCCAACTCGAAATTTCCTCGACAGTGGCAGTCCTATCGGCTGCAAAGACGAGTTCGAGCATCGGGAATTTTTCACTGGTACAGACGCGAAAGAGAAGCAATCCAACATCAGCCTGAACAGTTTCTTGCGACGGCCAACCCAACTCTTCTCGAAGTTCTCGACGCAGACCTTGCTCTGGAGTTTCGGGCCAGGCGACGAGTCCGCCGGGCAATCCCCACGGCTTGACACGACCTTTGTGCTTCAAAAGACAGACACGGGAATGCTCGTCGCGGAAGATGGCTAAACAACCCACCGTCCAGTGAGGGCCAAACACGCGCAGCCAGATTCGGGTTAAATATGCACTTGTTTTTAGCATCGAACGCATCCAACCCTTGCCCGCCGCGGATTGTTGCGTGTAAACCACAGGTCGCACTTCAAATCCTTTTTTTTGGGGGTTGTTTTCGTGGATACATCTCGTCTCGTCATGCTTTTTCCGGGTCAGGGCAGCCAAACCGTCGGCATGGGCCGTGAATTGGCAGAAAACTTCTCGGAATACCGCGAAGCACTCGCCGAAGCATCCGATGCACTCGGATATTCCATGGAGCGCCTGTGCTTTGAAGACCCCGAAAAACAACTCAATTTCACAGAATATACTCAGCCAGCCTTGTTGGCGAGCAGCGTGGCAACCCATCGCATCCTTGGCAAGCGAGGCCAGTTGAATGCCGTGAGTGCCGTTGCTGGTCACAGCCTCGGTGAATATTCGGCTCTCGTTTGCGCTGGTGCACTTGGATTTGCCGATGCACTCAAGGCTGTTCGCTTCCGCGGACAGGCGATGCAGCGAGCGGTGCCGGTGGGCGTCGGCGCGATGGCTGCCTACGTCGGAGCGCAAGGTGAGCGCGTGCTCGCCATCTGCAAGGAAATCAGTTCGACACAGGCTGCCGTTGAGCCGGTGAATTTCAATTCTCGTTCACAAATTGTGTTGAGTGGACACAAGCAAGCCGTGGACGCAGCAGTGGTACAAATCGCCGCCGAGAAACTGGGGCGCGGATTGCCGTTGCCCGTCAGTGCACCTTTCCATTCCAGCCTGATGCAGCCTGCCGCTCGCGAAATGCAGGAATATCTTGAAAACGTGGCAATCAACGAACTCAAGACGCCTGTTTATGCCAACGTCGATGCGAAAAAATACGCAGCAAACCAATACACCCGTGCACAGCTCGTGAAACAAATCGCCAGCGCGGTTTTGTGGACACAAACACTCGACGGAATGCAGACAACAGAGCAACCAACCCTCTGGTTGGAAGTGGGCGCGGGCAGCGTTCTTCAGGGACTCTGCAAAAAAACCCTCGACAATCCTGCAACAGCAGGTACACAAGACCTTGAGTCCATGAAAACGATCTTGAACGCACTTGGAGCCTGAACGCGTGGCAAAACTGAAATCAAGCGATGACATCCAGATGATGCGCGCAGCCGGTCGGCTGGCGGCCGAAACCCTTCGTCATGTGGGGCAGTTCGTCAAGCCCGGCGTGTCGACGGAAGAAATCAACACCATCGTTCATGATTACATCGTGTCACACGGCGCATACCCGAGTCCGCTCAATTACAAGGGTTTTCCAAAATCCGTTTGCACAAGCATCAACGACGTCATCTGTCATGGAATTCCCCATCCAGACGTCAAACTCGTAGATGGCGACATCATCAACATCGACGTGACAGTCACTCTCAATGGCTATTTCGGAGACACTTCACGCACATTTTATGTGGGTGAAAAAATACCCGACGATCGTCGACTTGTGACCGAGACTTCTGCGGAATCGCTGGCACGCGCGCTGGCAGTGTGTGAACACGGCGTCCGGGTTGGCGACATTGGCCATGCCATCCAGAGCTACGCTGAATCGCGCGGTTGCAGCGTTGTTCGTGACTTTGTTGGACATGGAATTGGTCGGGTTTTTCACGAAGAACCTGCCATCACACACTATGGTCGTGAAGGCACTGGCGCAAAACTGGTTCGCGGGATGTGCTTCACCATCGAGCCCATGATCAACGGTGGCGACTGGCGCAGCAAAGTTCTGAAAGACGGATGGACTGCTGTGACTCCCGACGGCAAACCCAGCGCGCAGTTTGAACACACCATCGCACTTGTGGGTGATGGAATCGAAATCCTCACAGCCCTGCCGGATGATCCAATTGCATTGCGCGCTCGGGAGCTTGGCGCAAAAATTGTTTGGCCAGAACTCGGCTGAAATCACTTCCATCCGTCCGCTGAAATCCTTTCAAAAACATCACCTCGTTCGTCTCGCGTCAGACAACAGTCCAATCTAAGTTTCTCGTGTGTCAATCAACACAGAGGAGAAACACCATGAGCAACATCGACGTTTGGCGCAACCGCTCGCTGATTCCTTCACGTTTTCTGGGTTCACCACTGTCTCCCAATTTCTTTCGACGCATGGACAGGCTGATTGAAGACTTCATGACTGAGTTTTCTGACTCTGGAAGTCGTGAAAGCTCACTTCAGAATTATGAACCACCTTGTGACTTGAGCGAAACGGACGAGGAATATCATCTTTGTCTCGATTTGCCGGGACTCCACGCGAAAGACATCAACGTTGAGGTTGTTGGCAATACCGTCATCGTTTCGGGCGAGCGCAAAATGGAACGCAAATCTGAAAAGGCAGGAACCCACTATCACGAAAGACGCTTGGGTGCCTTTGAACGACGATTGCAAATGCCCGAAAACATCAATCACGAAAAAATCGTCGCAAACTTTGATTCGGGCGTCCTCACTCTCAAGCTGCCAAAAGCAGGACACTCCCAGAAGAAGAAAATCAATGTCATCGAGTCCGCTTCACATGCAGGCGAAGTGAAGATCGAAGGCAAAAAGGAAAGCACGGCAGAGCATAAAAAGTCAGCATGAAATCAAAAGGAGGTTCGGCATGAAGTTGTTGAAACGGACTACCGTCGCCACGAGCAGCGTTGTCGCTTTGTGTTCATTGGCGACACCCAGTTTTGCCAAACCTGAAATGCCGAACCTCCAACCGAAAACCCAGGTGGTGCAAAATCCTTCAATGCCTATGATGATGGGCGGATGGCACTACCGGAGTCCCTATGGAAATTTGTATTTCAGCGGAACGCCCGTCGACCTCGAAGGAACGATCGTCGAGTATTCGACGTTTGTGCCTCAACCAAGAATGATGAGTGGAAATTTGCTCGTGCTCAAGACGGACAAAGGCAACCGAACGATTCACCTTGGTCCACGCTGGTACATCCGAGAACAAAATTTGGAGATCAAAGTCGGGGATCAGATCAGTGTTTACGGAAACCTGGTCAAACAAGGGACGAATGAAATAGTTTTTGCTTCCAAGATTTCAAAAGGGCAGCAGACGTGGATTTTAAGGGACCCCGACGGAATCCCGAATTGGTGTGCACAGAGGATGGTCACG
>JBDLRR010000305.1:0-4653 GCA_039799985.1 Pseudomonadota bacterium
AACAAAACCAGAGCGTGACTGAAAAGCAGCACAGCCACGGGAACACTGCGCACAAGTTTGACTTTCCAAGCCCCACCGCGTCGCGACATTCGCCCAGCCTGGTAATCCAGATATTGACGGCAAAACAACAGCACAACTGCGGATGGCAAGGCAATCAAACCTCCCAATACGCCATTGAATGCAAGAATCAGCATCGCAGTCCAAAACAATTGAAAATTGGTGAACAAACCTTTGACAAGCCGCAAATCAAAAGAATCAGTTATTTTACCGTCGGCTGCGAAGAGTATCAGACAAAGCGAAACAACGAGCCATCCAACAACCGACAACGAGACAAAACGCGAAACCTGCTCAAAAAAGGCGAGTACCCCGCCACCCGGCGTAAATTTTGAGCGCGACCTGTAGGCCATGGTATGTCCCCTGACGATGTGTTTAAAGAGTTTATCCGTGACCCCAAGAAACTTCAAAGAGGACGCCATGTCACAAAGCTCTTCCTCCAGGACCCGCTCTGTCAATGACCTCGTTAAACTTGACGGCTGTTCGCTGAGCCTCATCCAATTTGTGGATGTTTCCCGACACGGAGTTCGGGTTTCGCTAGATTCCGCAGCGATCGAAAATGTCGAACGTGCCAGAAAATGCGTCGAAACCCGACTCGAAAGCGGTGAAACCTTCTACGGCATCAACACGGGATTCGGCGCCCTCGCCGGTGTCCGAATCGCACCCGAACAGCTCAGTCAGCTTCAATTGAACCTTATCCGTTCACATGCATGCGGTGTGGGTCAACCTCTACCGGCTGAGGTGGTGAGGGGGATTATGGTTTTGCGCCTGCAGACGATGCTGCGCGGAAATTCGGGGGTCCGAGAAGCGACTCTGAGGCAGATGGAGTTTTTCCTGAACAACAAGATCCATCCGGTGATTCCGAGCCAAGGTTCTGTCGGAGCTTGTGGCGACTTGGCCCCATTAGCTCATCTTGCTCTTGCACTCATTGGCGAAGGACAAGTGGAATGGGAATCCAGAATTGTTCCCACTTCGACTGTTCTCTCCAAGTTGGGAAGAGCACCATTGCTTCCAGAGGCCAAAGAGGGATTGTCACTTATTAACGGCACCCAAGTGATGACCGCCATTGGCCTACTTGCATGCGACACGGCATCACAATTACTCTGCAGCGCCGACATCACTGTTGCGATGTCACTGGACGCCACCCTTGGGACTGCAACAGCGTTTAGAGACGAGATTCAGCGTGTTCGTCGGCATTCCGGGCAATCGGAAGCAGCTGCAAATATGCGCAAAGTCTTGGCAGACGATGGCCTTCGCCTGAGTCATGCCGGCTGTAAAAAAGTACAAGACCCTTATTCATTCCGGTGCGCGCCCCAGGTGCACGGAGCCGCTCGCAATTGCTATACTCATGTCCTCTCAACTCTAATGACCGAGGCTAATTCTAGCACAGACAATCCTCTGGTTTTTGCGGAATCCGATGAAATACTCAGCGGCGGCAATTTCCATGGTGAGCCTGTCGCCATGGTTCTCGATTATCTATCTATTGGAATGGCAGAAATAGCGAACATTTCAGAACGACGCATCGACAAATTGGTCAATCCACACATGAGCGGACTGCCTGCCTTCCTCATGAAAGATTCAGGTCTCAACTCGGGTTTCATGATCCCACAAGTGGTTGCAGCTTCGCTCGTGAGCGAAAATAAAGTCCACTGTCATCCGGCTTCCGTCGACAGCATCCCAACCTCTGCCGAACAAGAGGATCATGTCAGTATGGGTATGACGGCAGCTCTGAAGCTCCAGCGGGTCCTCGACAATACAGCCCGTGTCCTGGCCATTGAAGCACTCGCAGCCGCGCAAGGACTCGAATTTCATAAACCACTTCAGGGCGGAGCGGGCGTCAGAACAGCCTATGAGTTTGTTCGCCATCATTCCGAATTCATGGAAACCGATCGATCACTTGCAGCCGATATCGAAATCATTTCAAACGCAATTAAAAACGGAGAATTCCGAAGAAACGTTGAAAAGGCTTGCGGAGAACTTGCCATCTGAGTTCTTTTCAGGCTTTTGCCCGGTACAAAACGATAGCACCGGACAGAGATTCCCAAATTCAAGAAGGATTACTGTCCTCGGGAGTACACTTTGGCGGATGACTCAGTCAAAAAAACCAAGGCGACAGAAAAGCTGAATCGCCCGTCAGGTTTCAAGGTTCCGTTTCAGCTTCTCGACCAAGATGGACCGCCAAGCAATCAGTGGTTGGTCCAGGTTAGTCAAGAAGCCAGACATGTTTGGTGTCATGACTTTTTGTCCGAGATCTTCAATGGTGAAGACGTTGGTGTTGATCCGCTCGGAAACGATTTCTGCATACTTCGCGGCAAACAATCCGTGACCTCGAAACAACTTCTCTCGACCGTTTTTCCGAGGTGGATGAGTCCGCTCGAACACCAGTGGCCGACAAAGCCGTCAACTGATGGTTTTGTGGAAAAAGCAGCTCAAGGACTTTCACGCAAGTTTGGAGCACGTTGGGAATCTTTAGAAGTTCTTTCCACCACACCTGAATTAAAGAGAATCGCAGTCGGCCTCAAAGGCCGTCTTTCACAACTCAGCGATTCTGACGACGACTCCACTTCAAAGTCGGGAGTCTTGACCGCACTCATAGACCAAAAAGGCCTTTATGCGGGAATGTCCATCTCCCGATTGAACATGGGAACGGCTTTGCCGGGTGGCCTAGGATTTCTTTCAAAATCAGAAAAGCCTTCCAACGAACTCCCCAGTCGCGCCGGCGGCAAAATCCGCGAAGTACTCGCGTTGCTTGAAGAGCTCAAGGTAAACAAAACTCATTTTCCCAATTGGCTCGAGCTCGGATCTGCTCCAGGAGGGATGACACAATGCCTACTCGAATGGGGCGCCAACGTCACAGCCGTAGATCTTGCAGATATGTCACCCTCTGTTCTGAAGAACAAGGGGCTTCGGCATCTGAGAATCAACGCCCAACAACTCAAGGAAGCGTCCGAATTTGATGCCATATTGTCGGACATGAATGGCCCCTATGAAAATGCTGCCAGGATCGTTGCTAATCTTGGAGCGACTCTGCGCCAAGACGCCCTTGTCGTTTTCACCCTGAAGCTTCCAAAATTGAACGACGCCAGAAAGGCTCTTGCCGAAGTAACCCAATGCTTTCGAGCACACTCGCTCGAGATACTCGCTACAAAGCACCTGTTCCACAACAGGCAAGAAGTCACTGTTTTTGCGCGTCGAGCGTGATATGCTCCACAAGAACATAAAAACGATAAACACAAAAACAAAAGGCCGTTCCAATCTGGAACGGCCTTTTTTGAATTGACTCCAAATTTTTACATCGGAGTCTAAAACCTGATAAGGAAAGCAGACAATTACCGTCTGAACCAAACCAGACTCTTACTTAGCTTCAGTGGCAGCCTTTGGCTCATCAACAAGTTCGATCAACGCACGACGAGCATGGTCACCAGGACGGAAACCGAGCTTCAAAATGCGCGTAAAACCACCTGGACGAGTTCCAGTTGCCGGAGCCACATCTTTGAACAAGCGAGCCACAACTTCTGTACCGTACAAACGAGCTGCGACCAATCGGCGATTCGCCAATGTGTCCTTGCGGGCCAATGTAATCAAAGGCTCAACAACGCCACGCAGCTCTTTAGCTCTTTCAACAGTCGTTTCAATACGACCACTTGTCAGAAGCTGAGTCGCCAATCCGCGCAGCAGGGCTTTTCTCTCTGATGCGTTACGGTTGAGCTTTCTATAACCAAAACGATGTCTCATCGCACAATCCTACCTTTTATGCCTTGAAGTCACGTTCGCGGAGACGACCAGGATCAAATCCCTCGATCTTCATGCCGAGGTGGAGCCCCATTTCCGCAAGAATATCTTTAATCTCGTTCAGAGTCTTACGTCCAAAATTCTTAGTCTTGAGCATTTCAGACTCGCTGCGAACCACCAATTCACCAATATACCGAATTCCGGCATTTTCAAGACAATTTGCAGCGCGGACCGAAAGTTCCAACTCATCAACTGACTTGTAGAGGCTTTCGTTGACGCGGGCATCAACGGTCACAGTCTCAGCAACAGGTGCTTCTTCATCAGCTTCCTGGAAGTTGATGAACACAGAAACCTGGTCCTTGAGAATCTTGGCCGAATAGGCCAGTGCATCTTCAGGAGAGACCGCACCATTTGTGCTAACTTCCAGAATGAGCTTGTTGAAGTCAGAACGCTGGCCAACGCGGGTTTCGGCAACAGAAAAGCTAACACGACGAACTGGTGAAAAAACGGCATCCAGAGGAATCACGCCGACAGGCAATCCTGCCTCTTTGATCGATTCACTCGTGACATACCCCTTGCCAGCCCGAATGTGCAGTTCTGCGGCAAATTTTCCGCCCGCACCTACGGTGCAAATCACTTGCTCAGGATCCAAAACCCGAAGCGAGCCGTCGCAGCGAATATCTGCGCCAGTCACCACCTTGGGTCCAGTAACGTCAATGGTTGCGACCTTTTCAGTTTCGCCATCCAACCAAACGCCCAGAGCCTTGAGGTTCAATACAATCTCAGTCACATCTTCAGCAACATCCGCCACTGTCGAGAACTCGTGTTCCACTCCGTCGATCTTCAAACCAACGACAGCAGCACCCT
>JBDLRR010000306.1:0-2647 GCA_039799985.1 Pseudomonadota bacterium
CTTTTCTGAAAAGCAGCATCCACTGGTGCGTGCCAACGTCATCGAATGGCTTGAGACGCTTCCTGCGGCCGAGAAATTTGATTTGATTTTTCTCGATCCTCCATCGTTTTCAAATTCCAAAAAAATGAAAGAAGAGTTTGATGTGCAGCGTGATCATGAGTGGCTGGTTTCGAAGTGCATGGAACATGTTTCGCGTTCCGGTACGTTGTTTTTTTCAAACAACCTGCGTTCTTTCAAATTGAGCGAAGACCTGGCTGGTCGATTCGACATTTCCGATGTGACCCGTAAAACTCTTCCGCCAGATTTTAGAAACGAATTGATACACCACGCTTGGCTTCTTCAGCACAAGCGTGGTGCTCAATAGTGTCATTCCCTTTTTACATTCTTGTTTGATCTGCGCTGTCTGCTCCATCAGCAGCGTCATCGGCCTTCTCAAGAGCTTGTGCCAGAGTCGGGTCGCCGATCCCATAAATGGAACGAATTCGAACAATATCTCCTTTGCTGAGACGTCGTGTGATCATTCCCTCGCCGATGAACAAAGAAGGGTTCATGACACTAAATCGGTCCTCTGTTTCCTTCACGTGGGTCAAGCCCAGCAAGTGTCCCAATTCATGAACGGCCAAACTTTCCATGTCCACAATTGTTCTTTTGCCTTCGCTGAATTCATCGAGAGAGTTGCCGAAGACATAAAATTCAGCGTTGTACCGGATGTCTGCCTTGGTGATGGAACTACTGTCCTGTGGTGAATTTTCCCAAATTGTCGTGGCCAAAACGCTATTGGGTTTCCCGGTTGCTCCGAACCAATTGTGGTCGAAATAGTTTCCGTTCTTGCCGTCGCCCAGCGGCTCATACAATTGCCGGAAATCCGCTCCTTTCTTACCCTCAACACCATCGTAGGCGAACAAAGGTTTGCCGACAGCCATTTCCCAGGTTTTCATGGCTACCTGGAGTTGTTTTACGACTCCTGTGTCGATTTCATCGCTTGTCACAAACCGGATGGGAAGGCTTCGCTTCCAACCTGACGCACTGTGAACCCCAGCCAAGTTGCCCGAGCTGAGGTTGGAACCACTGGATTGGGTATTGGGTCTGTCTATTTTATCTGGAGTTTCGCCATGGACCGAGATTCGATACGACTGAGCACCGCAGGCTACAAATCCCCCCATCAATGTTGAAACACTTGAGGTTGCGACCACGTAAGCCATGACGAGACTTCTTTGTTTCATGAGCAGGCCCTCCGCCCTCGTTACAGAAGCTTCATCGGCTGTTTTTTAAATTTGTATAAGGGGAGGTAAAAAAAGACTGGACCTAAATATTTTTTATTTAAAATTCAATCGGTTGTGAGAGTGTCCGATTGCTTCCAGACTCAACAAAAAAGATCGTAACTCGTTTTATAGCGTCCTGCTTGGCTGGCACGACAAGTTCGGTTGGTCTGAGCCGCGAAAAACGCACCAATTCACCGTCGGCACATGAGTTGCTTGGGTAGCGCGCCGAATCCACTTTGAACCCGCCAGGCAGGGCCATGAATCCACCGGCGCCTCGCACTGGGGCAGCTCCGCCTGAAGCCAACTCCGCCACCCCACAAACACGACCCGTCCAACTTTGGCCTCTGCTCTTGGAGATGTTGACCAACTGAAAGTGAACGGTGGTTTGGCCGTTCACCTCGGTGGCATGACCTTGCTCCACTTGAATACCTGTCAGATTCAGCAGCTTTCCACCTTGGTTCGTCGGTGCGCTGCTGACAACTTCGGTGTTTGGAGCGGCGTTGTCGGGACCTTTTTGAGTGGCTGATTTTGTGGAATCCGACGAAGCGATTCTTGAATCGGAGCCGCTGTTTGATTTTGTAAAATCCACCGGCTGATTCTTTTCGTTTTTGTCATTGCGGGCCAGATTGGCACTGACAGAGCTCAAGCTGGACAAGCTCATTTGAAGACTTGCAAGGGTATCGTCCGATCCCGATGCTGCAACCCTCTTTTCCTGCACAGACGGGTTTTGAATTTCTTTGGCAACGCGTCTTGTGAGGTCGGTTTCAGGTGCCGCTTCATTCGCCATTGCCAATTGATTCTTTTCGTTGGTCACCGCGAATGAAGTGATGGCGGATTTCAACTCGCGAATGTAGTCGTCTTTTGCGCTGAGTGTCGCTTTGTTTTGTCGGTACAGGTAAAGCGATGCTGCAGCAGCCGCGAAGAAACCGACGGTCACGCCCACAACAATCGAAAGATTGCGGATGCTGATCGACGTCGATTTGGTCTTTGATGCGTCCGTGAAAAACACAACATGAAGACGCTTATTGCGTGAATTTTTCGGAGCTGTTGAAACCATTTCGGCCGCACCTCCCCTGTGCCGCTCTCAAATCACAGCTGATTTCCGGGACTCTTCAAAGCTCGCAGTGCGGTTTCCGACCGCGGTGCTTTGTACCACTTCTCAGCAATGATTCGATATCTATCCCCTTCCCATTGGAGATAGAGGAACTTTCGCCCAAAGTCGGAATGTTGTTTTGAGCGATAATCCTGCAGGAAAACCACTAGAAGTTGGTCCTCGAACGCAACAATTTTGGGTTCGCTGATGGTGACATGGATGTCGGTTCCACGTTCACTGCTCAGTTTCGACTTGAAGTTCTCCCATTGGTCCTTGTTCTTGCCCAATGATC
>JBDLRR010000307.1:0-3518 GCA_039799985.1 Pseudomonadota bacterium
ACAATTCCTCGTCGATGGGCAACGACCTCGCGAGCGTCAAGGCGGGGTTCGAGAAACTGGCGGGCACCGATTGGTTTGGTGACACACGGATTGCGGTCATGACCACTCTTCCGGGCGAACCGTCGAACTTGTCCAACGTGCATCCCGATGTCAACAAATATACCGGTATCCAGTTTGAGCCAGGATTTCTTTCGTTTGTCTCTGCTGCAGCGTTTGAAGTTTACAAAACCAATGGTGGCAAAATTGGATCCTATCCGCAGCCCTTGTGCGCCGACCAATGGTTTGCACCGGGTGCAGTCAACTCCAATGGTCAGCGTTGTCTCTCTGTTGCATTGCAAAACCCTCAACACGGCGTCGGTTGCGAAGCAGGCATGACGGCGCTGAGCCAAATTCACGACAAGCGTGGAAAGATTTTTCGTGATGGCGCCTTTGCACAGGTGGTTTTTGTGAGCGACGCCCAGGATCCCGGTTGTGGCAGTTCTGTGCTGCAAAACAACAGGCCCACTGGTGACGCACTGCGCAGCAAGGTGATGGAAAAAAACAAAGTTGCGGGTTTAAAATTTCATGGCGTTTTGGCTGTCGAGGGAGGTGCTTTGACAGACGAAACCCAGGGCGGGAAAACCTTTGGCTACCCCTACAATCAGCTGGTCAAAGCCACCAACGGGATATTGATAGACATCACAGCCAGCACAGATTACTCCGAGTTCGCCAAGTCGCTTGCAAAATCGGCGCTTCCTGATCCTGTTTTTCCCCTGCCGCAGAAGGCATCGAAGATCAACGGAGTAAAGGTGGCTGGCCAGATCATCAACGCCAGCCGGATTCAATTGTCGGCTGATGGAATGAGCGTCCGTATTGATGGACTTGATCCGGCCAGCGACATCGAAATTGTGATTGGATTCACGCCCTGAAAAGGGTGATTTTGTTTGCCGTCCACGCCCGCGCGTTTTGTACGAGCACAAAAACGCTCGGGACGACAATGAGCGTCAATATTGTCGAGCTCACAAGCCCTCCAATAACGCATATCGCCATTGGAGCGCGCGCCTCGCCGCCATCACCGTGGCCGATCGCGATGGGCAACATTCCAAAAATCATGGCAGCGGTGGTCATCAAAATCGGGCGCAAGCGGACTGGACCTGCTTCGACAAGTGCATCGATCATGCCAAGTCCGTCACGCATTCGTCCCAAGGTGAAGTCGATAAGCAAAATTGCGTTTTTGGTCACGAGACCCATCAACATGATGAGGCCAATCATCGCATAGATACTCATCGCTTTCTGTGTGACCAGCAGCCCGGCAAAGGCACCCGAAAATGCCAAGGGAACCGACATCATGATGACAAATGGCGTCAGATAACTCTCGAACTGCGCGCACAAAACGATGAAGACAAGAATGATGGCAAGGCCGAGCGCACCGAGCATTGCGCCAATGGCATCCTTGAGCAATTTGGCCTGGCCTTCAAAACTGTATGCGATTCCCTGGGGCAGACTGCTCTTGACGTGGCTTTCGAGTTTGGCAATTGCGCCACTCAGGTCTTTACCCTGGAAGTTGGCCAGAACCACAACCTGCCGTTGTCCTCCCAACCGCTCCACTTTCGAGAGTGCCTGTTTTTGCTCGATACGCGCAATGCTTGTCAGTGCGATAGGCACCCCCATGGCATTGGGCAGGGTCAGGCCAGACAAGTCTGATACGTTCTGTGAATCGACGTCTGCAACTTTGGCACGCACGTCGAAGCGATCTCCCTTGTCTTCAATTTCTCCGACTTTGATTCCCTCAAACAATGTCCGCAACGCAAAACCCATTTGCTGGGTGTTCATGCCGACGTCTGCTGCACGCACAGGGTCGGTCACGACCTTGATTTCCTGAACCAAGGGCGGCTCCGAGGTTTGTACATCCACCGCTCCCTGGATATTCGCTTTCATCCAATCACGGACACTGTTGGCGTATCCACTGAGTTGCTCGGCATCATTGCCCTGCAGGATGACCTGGATGGGTTGCTGACGGCCGCCGCCGCTTCCCGATTGTTCAGCGACTTCGAGTTTGTCTGCCGGATCAGGGAAGCGTGTTTTGAGATCGATGCGCAGACGCTTGACCATTTCCTCTTGTGAGAATGAGCGCTTGTTTTTTGCAATCAGGTTCACGTCCAGTCTGGCAAGGTTGGGTTTGCGTTCGGCATTGGCTCCGATGGCGACCACAACGTTCTCCACTCCGGGATAACTGCGCAGGAATTGATCCACAACCGCAGCACGCTCCTTCATTCTTGACAAAGGTGTGCCTTCCGGAAGTTCATAGTTGACCTGAAATTGGCTTCGGTCCTCTTTTGGAAAGAAACTGACCGGTACGAAGCGCAGCAGCACAACACTCAAAAAAAGGACACCAATTCCTGCGAGCACCGTTTTGCCGGGCTTCTGAAGCGAATTTTTGAGTGCACGCCGGTACCATTCTTCAATGCTGGTCAGGGCCTTTTCAAACGGCACGAAAAAGCGCGGAACACTTCCATGGTGAGATTTGAGCAGGCGGGAACTCATCATCGGTGTGAGCGTGAAGGCGACAAACAACGACACCAAAACCGAAAAGGCGACAGTCATGCCGAATTGATAGAAAAATCGCCCGAGGATTCCTTCCATGAATGCGACAGGCACAAAGACGGCGACAATGGAAAGTGTGATGGCCAAAGCTGCAAGTCCGATTTCTGCTGTGCCTTTGCGAGCCGCCTCAAAGGGTGACTCGCCCATTTCCAATCTGCGGTAGATGTTTTCGATCACCACAATCGCATCGTCGACCAGAATACCAATCGAGAGTGTGAGGCCGAGGGTTGTCATCAGATTCAGGGTGAATCCCATCGTCTGGACGAACCAGAAGGTGGCAATCACGGAAGTTGGAATGGCGCACGCGCTGATAATGGTGGCGCGCCAGTCGTGGAGAAAGATGAGAACAATAACGATGGCCAGCAGTGCACCCAGGAACAAATCGAATTTCACGGATTCGATCGAGCCCTTGATGTATTTGGAGTTGTCTTGAAAAATTTCGAACCGAACGCCCGCCGGAAGGCTTTTTTGAAGATCGCTGATTTTTTCTCTGGCGGAATCTGCAATCGCAACCGTGTTGCCGCCCGACTGTTTATAAAGGACCATGACGATGGTCGTTTGTCCGTTGGCGGTGGCGTAACCCGTTTCGTCTGCCAGGGTGTCGCGGACTTCGCCGATATCTTTGACCCGGATTTTTTGACCATTGCGCAGCGGAACAGGAATTTCACCTACCTCTTGGGCGCTCTGCAAGGTTCCCTCGGTACGGATTCTCAGCAGGCTTGTTTTGTTCTCCAGTTTGCCACTGGGAACGTCGGTGTTTTGGGATTGAACTGCCTGCACAACCTGCGACGGCGAGAGCCCGAATGACTGCAGTCGAGTGCGCGACATTAAAATGTGAATCTCGCGCTCGCGTTGCCCGGCAAGGTCGACGCGACCGACTCCGGGAACTGTTTCAAGTGCAGGCTTGACTTTGTCTTTGGCCAATTTGGAAAGTT
>JBDLRR010000308.1:0-5212 GCA_039799985.1 Pseudomonadota bacterium
GGAAAAGCATGCCCACCACAAGTGCGAGAACGACACCGGCAAGGAATGCCACCAGGTTCGGCGGAATAAGATTGTTCTTGGAGTTTGGAGCAAGGTTTTTTGCCATTTGCTTCACCTTCACCTGTGATGGAACTTGTCCCGCAATGATAAGCCATCGGGCAATCTTCTCCTAGTGGGATGTTTCGTTTTCGACGTTGCCGGTTGACGGGCCCCGAGTCACACTTGAGGTGTATGACAGAGCGCGGAATCAAGAGGTAGCGGAGATTGCAGGCGTCCGAAGCCAAACATATGGTGGTCACGAAATCGAACATCTTGGGCCCATTCGGGACGCAGGATGTGATTGAGATTTTCAAAAAAGACCCAGAAATTTTCCATTCAACTCGGTGGATTTGTCCGGAGGGTGAAAATCCCCTCCTAGTTCTTGAGTGGTTCTCAGATTTCGCTCCCGAAGGTGCACTTGAACAGATTATCTTGACCGAGGCTCCGGCAGGCTCCTTGTTCTCGGAGCAGTACTCGAAATTCGATAAACGTGCTGAATTGCCGCCCAATCATGGTGGGTTGAATCCGTTGCAGGCGGTTCGGAATAATCACTCGAGATTCCGTGAATGGTTGGCGCTGTTTTGTTTGGCAGTTGTGGGTTTGGCTTTGCTCTGGATAGGTCTGAAGGTTTTGCGTCCGGCAAGACCCTTGCAAAAAGCCGAAAAGCCCCTGGCTGCGAAATTGCTTGGTTCCACTCCCGATGCTTTACGAAACTACCAGAACTTGCTTGAAGGCAAGATTTTGCGTGAGCCCCGACGTTATGCACGGGCACTGTTGGCCATGCAAAAAGACAGATCTCTTTACCCTGAGGGATTTTTACCTTCAGCCGAGATGACCGCGGCAATTGCTTTGGCTGGTCTCACACATGACGAACTCGACAAGCTTGATGACTGGAAGCAGTTGCTCCTTCGTTTGCCACCCGAAGCCCGTCAACGGGGCATAGCCGTTGTTGCTTATGAGTTGTCGAGGGTTGTTGCGATACGCAACAACCTTTTGTCTGTTTCTGAGCATGACTCGAAAAAAGCGGGTTCTGCAAAAGTGATTCAGCAAGCGATGGAAGAAATCGGGATCGTTTTTGAAAGAATGCAACGTGTTGTACCCCAATTCGACTCCGAAGAGCCGGTGCTTCAAGGTGTTTTGCTTTCGCGTCTTTTGTCGTTGGGATTGTTGACCACAATCGACCATCCCATTGCCGCAGCTGAACAGTCGATGCTCAAGGGAGCTATCGAAAAAATGTCTGTTCTCAACGACAAGTTGTCGACTGCAGACCGAACTTTGATTGCTGAGTTGACGGAATTGGCAAAGATGAAAATGGCCAGTTCAAAGACAAAAATTGAATGGAATAAATCGATCGAAAGAATAGTTGAATTCAATCGTCTCAATCGTTTTCTTTGTCAGTTGAACGAAACGGGTTCGGGTGCCGTGTCAATGCTGTACTTGGTTTCTCAGGCAGCAAAAGAAAAGCAGGCCTTGCCTGAAATTGGAAATCTTTTTGATGCGTGTTTCGTTGGTCTTCGTGTTTATCCTCGAAACGGCGGAAGTCCCTTGTCGGATGTGGAAAGCACTGGTTTCGATTATTTGGATCCTGGTGCAACAGACGAGGGCGTGTTGCGCAAATTCAGAACAAGGTTTCCGACCTTCAATCCTGCTCTCACACGTCTTCGTGGAGGCAAGAGTCCTGCAGGCGAATGGATGCTCGTCTTCTATTTGAATGGTGTGCTGCCCGGTCGATTGTCTGCTCTCCAAAAGAACCCCAAAAATTCTTTGTGCAGCAAAGCAATGGAAAAGGAATCCATTTGTGAACAGGTGCGCTGGATGGAAGCGTTGCCGCGCTGGCGCGACAGGGTACAGCTCGTTTTGGATTTGCGCGAAGACATTCGCCCCGATGATTTGTCCCAACTTGGCTACAACTTTATTTTCAATGCTGCACGCGAAGCGATAGCTACTCCGGGTCGAAAGAGGATCAAGGAGTTCTATGAAGCGGTGAACGCACTGAAAGACTTTATTGACAAGGAAGATCCGCGTCTTCAATTTTTGTTTGACTATGTGCAAAGCCTGGGTAGCGAAAGCTGAATTGAGGTGCCACGGTGTCGATGTGTGTTTTGGTGAGATCCGAAGAGTTTGGCGCGCGGCCTTTGGCTGAACAGGATCTTATTGAGCATGCGGTGCGCGATGTGCCCGGCGTGCGGATGATCGAGAACGAAGAATGGCTGTCTGTCCTGGATTCTTTGCCAAACATGGGTTCCCCGGTGGTCATGATTCTTCCTTTGGCATTGAACACAGCCCAGAAGGAGGTTCAACGACTCTTGGCTGAATTGGAAAAGAGGATGCCTCTGAGTCAGCTGTTGGGAGTCTTGCTTCTGATTCAAAACTCGGGTCAGTCGATGGTTTCTCGTGAACAGTCGCTCGCTGCGGTTTCCTGGCTCGAAAGAATAGATCAATTTTTCGACAATGCTTTGCCTGTGAATTTTATCTTTACCTACAGCGAGAATCCCAGGCTCGTGCAGATGAATGTTTCTGCGGCTGTGAGCAGTCTTTGGAAAACATTGGAGTCATTTCGGGAATTGAAGAGCCTGTCGCTGGAAATAGACAAGCTCAAGAGTCAGGTTGAAAATCTTGAACAGCGGATGCGCTGACGCTCTATCGGTCGACCGATTTCAGTCTTGCCTTTCGAGCACTGTCGACAGCAAAAACTGCAAGTCCGGCCCAAATGCAGAGAAAAGAGAAGAACTTTTCTGTGCCAAACTCTTCCTTGAAAACAAGAACAGCAATCAGAAACTGAAACGTAGGTGAGATGTACTGGTAGAACCCCAAGGTACTGAGAGGCAGACGTTGTGCTGCCTCTGCGAACCAAACCAATGGAAGAGCCGTCAATGCGCCACCAAAACCCAAAAGAAGCAAGGTCTTGTATGGGTCAATGCCGCCGCTCAGTTCCACCACATTCACCGGTGCAATTTTTGAAGACAAAAGCATGCCGATAGCAATGGGAATCAACAACATGCTTTCAACTGCAGTGCCCGCAGTTCCAGCGAGCATCGTTTTTTTGCGGATGACACCGTAAGCAGTGAATGTTCCGGCAAGAGTCAAGGCAATCCATGGAACTCTGCCCGCCGTGAGCGTGAGCATCAAAACTCCAAGACAGGCCAGAGCAAATGCGGTTTGTTGCCAGTGGTTGAGCTTTTCGTTGAAAAAGAAAGAACCGATGATGACGTTGAAAATCGGATTGATGAAATACCCAAGACTCGATTCAAGAGCGTGTCCGGAGTTGACGGCATAAATGTAAAGTCCCCAGTTGACCCCAATCGCCAGCGCTGCAGGTGCACATTTTTTTATGGTTTCGAAATTGAGTGCGAAGCCAAGCCATTGGCGAATATTTTTGTTGATTGCAAAAATGATTGCAAAAAACACAACCGACCAGATGATTCGGTGCGCCAGAATCTGCATCGGAGGGATGTGTCTGAGTTCACGCCAGAACAGTGGCACAAATCCCCATGTCGCATAGGCTCCGACCGCATACAGAGAACCACCTTTGTTTGCGGAAGCTTCAAATTGATTTTCAAATTTCATTATAGTGCACGGGTTGAAGCGGACGATTTGAAGAATTCCGGAGACTCTTGCAATATTTCCTGCAAAAACCAGGAGTCTGAGCTGCAGGTTGTCGACTGTCCACCACGTCCTGCAAGTCTTGAAATTCTGTTTCCGAGCTTTTCACATTCGGCCCGATAGGTTGTGTATTTGCCGCCATAAATTGAAAATATATTGGGTAACGTTTCGTCTATAATGGTTTCCCTCGACAAAGCCGAGATGTTGAGCCCTTCACTTGATTGCAGATATGCCGGCGATGAAAAAGGGTTGTTGATCCACTCCTGACGACCGATGTCAAATTTAAAATTGCTGTGTTTTTCTTTGATGGGCATGGTTCGAACGCCAGCGAATTTTTCTGCAATATGTTCTTCTCTGATGTCGATTTCAAGATTCAATTCAGCCGCTTCCAGAAGATAAGAGACTTCTTGTTCGGTTGGCTTGAGGCCGCGTGGTTCGCGCGCAGGAAGAACAGATTCAGTTGTTCCAAGCAGCCATTGACCATTCCAGGGAATGAAAAAGACGACCCGTCCATCCTTGTTTTGCAACAGACATGCAGCCGAATCTTCGGTCTTTGCATTTTTAACGGCACTTTTCTCGAACAGAATGTGACTGCCCTGATTCAGCAGACAACGCACTCGAGGCGCGATACTCCAGCGTATGAGATTGGCATTGTTCCAGGCTCCCGCGGCATTCACGACATAGCGTGTCGTCAGTTCGCGTGTTCCCTGTTGATTGGTGATAGCAACACGATAGCCCTCCCGATTCGGCAGTTTTTCAACTTTGCTGACGGTCGCATTTTCTTCGTAGGAGGCTCCCAGCCGTTTTGCGGCCTCGGCTGCGACGCGGACGATGACGTCATCAAGCATTTGAGCATCGTAATAAAGAAACGCTCCTTGCGTCTGTTCGGTAAGTCTGGACTTCTTCAGATAGGGTGCAGCTTCGAACATTTCATTCATGGACAAGCGACGTGACGTTGGCAAGCCTCCATCGCCAGCCATGCTGTCGTAAATAAACAAACCTGCTCTCAGCATCCAGGCAGGGCGGTCGCCCTTGAAAACCGGCAGAACAAATGGAAGCGGTTGAACAATACCGCGCAGAATTCTGAGCAACAAAGTTCTTTCCGCGAGCGCTTCATGGACCAATGGCCATTGGTGAAGACGCTCGAGGTAACGCAATCCGCCATGCACAAGTTTGGTCGAACGGCTTGAGGTTCCACTCGAGAGAACCTTTTCCTCAACAAGATGAATGCCGCCCATGCGTCTTGAAGCGAGGTCATGGAGAAGGCCAACGCCATGGCAGCCGCCGCCGACGATCAATACTTCGAGGTCCGCCATAGTCTTTCCTTTGCGGAAAACAGAGACACAAATTCAAACATGCCCTGATGATATCAGGACAGCGAGATCACCATTGATTGTATCATGTAAAGTTCAACCCTGAGGGTCAATGTCGCGTCAGTCAGAAAGATTGGCAGACGATTTCCGCAGCTGCTGGGCCGTTTGCGCAATCAGCGCTGCCGCTGTCAACATTTCTGCCTCTGTGTTGGTCAAGCCGATGGAAACCCTGAAACTTGAAAGTGCAGCATCGTCCT
>JBDLRR010000309.1:0-8271 GCA_039799985.1 Pseudomonadota bacterium
CAGCAAAAATTCGAAGTTTATTCACTTTCCGAATTCATGTTTGCCGGATTCGAGATCGGACTGGTGTTTGAAGGTCGGGCTGTGACGTTCAACGGCGTCGACTATTTTACCGGCGCGTTTATCATTCACCCCGAAGATGTACGCGGCAAGATTGAAAAATACGTTCGCCAGTTTCTCGTCAGCGGAATTCATTGCAATGCCCAACACACCGCCGATTGGCGTGCCGAGCTCACCCGTCGGCATGCATTGTTGTCTTCGGTCAGCGAACAAAAACGTGTGGCAGAAACCGCCGACAAAAAAAGAGCCATCGACATGCTCAAAGCCAACAAGCAGTTGGTGAGTGTTTCGAGAATCGTCAGCTCGCCTCATCTTGTGATGGCCATCGGGCGTCAGGAACAGGTGTCGCCGAGTGTTCCGGAAACCTCGTTTTATGATGCCATTCCGCTCATTCACAAACTCGCATACTGCGAGATGAAGAGTTACCGCTACAAGCACATCGGGCCCGAAAAGGTTTATACGCTGGAAGCCGATGACCAGGGCAAGATGGTGCTTGCTCCGTCGCTCAATCATCCGAACTCAGATGCTCCCGCAGTTGTTCCCACATCAGGCAAGGCAATTTGAATTTCGCTCCGGAAGCTATTTGCTTGGTGCTTTCGAGTTCATTCTGTAGCGGGAATCAATTTTCAGTGATTTGATTACAACAATTTTTCGATTGCTGAAGTCAATTCTTTCGCATCGGGCTCTGTGGAGCTTGGAAAGACTTTTGCGACTTTGCCTTGTTTGTCGATCAGGTATTTCCAAAAGTTCCATTCCGGGGTTTTTCGCGTTTCGGGATTCGGATTTTGGACAGTCAGGAATTCATAAACTGATGAGCGCGGCATTGAGGACACATTGACTTTTGAGAACATAGGAAACGTGACCTTGAATTTGAATTCGCAGAATTTCTTGACCTCTGCGTTGCTGCCGGGCTCTTGTCCTCCAAAGTCATTGGAAGGGAAACCCAGAACCAGAAAGCCTTTGCCTTTGTACTTGCGGTAGGTTTCTTCAAGGCCTTTGTATTGGGACGTGTAACCACATTGCGAAGCAGTGTTCACCACCAGCAACACCTGGCCTTTGTATTGATTGAAAAGCACGGGTTTGCCGGAAATGTCGTCAGCGGCCAGGTTGTAGAAAGATGACTCTTGTTTTTGGGTTGCCCCTTTTGAGCTGGATGGCTTTGCAAATCCGGTCAAAGGGAAAAATAAAAAGGCCACGTTCGTCGCGGTCAGTGCCATTTTGAATTTTGCCGCCGAGCTTGATGATAAACCGAACAAGGTGAACCCCCGCTTTTTCAGAATTGAATTCTATTCAACTCAAAAACTTAATAGAACGCAATATTTGCATTTTTTTAGTCATGATCTTTCATTTTTTTATTCAGAAGTGCCGCTTCTCCGGCGGCAAAGCCGATGCAATCATCCTGGAGGGAGCATGAAGAAAAGGCTGCTCTGATTGTCGTCCGCAGCTTCACCCGCTTTTCTTTTCCGGACGAAAAAGAAGTGGCTCACCTTCACGCCGATTCGCAGGTATGTTTTCAATCACGTCGGACTCAATTTTATTTGAAATGGTCCTCGACTGATGACTGTGTTGTGCTGACATGGTCTCGTCCTCGTGCAGCACAGACGACCCCTGGAACATGCCGCTGATGTAACTTGATTGGGTCAATAGGTTGTTGTCTGTGATGGATTCATAATCCGTCTCGTCGTCCTCGCCTGGTTTGATGGAGTTCAGGTCGCTGCCCGAATCGATGCCACGCCCAACGCCACCATCGAGTCCAAGCATCAAAGCGTTTGTTCGGGTGTCGATGCGGCGCTCAAGGGCGACTCCCAAGTCGATCGGAACCTCGTCCATAGGTAGAACGTGGCGGTGAGGATTTACGGTTTGCTGCACCTTCTTCTTGATGACGGGCTTTTTTGAATTCGCTTTGCGGAGTGGTTTTCGGCTCATGATGTGACCTCCGGAGTGAGGCTTTGTTTACAGCCTGACGAAACGTCATTCTTTGCAATTCTATTGAGTTTCTTCGGGCAAAGAACAGTTCGATTCTTAAATGGAGGAAAGGTTTGCGAGAGTGTAAGTTCGCACGCTGGTGCTGCGTCCACGCACGACATCTTCCGCAACAAAGGTGAGTTTTTTCGGATTGCTGAGTCGATTAAACACTGCCTCGGTTGCCAGCACGTCGATGGAATGCTTTTTCGTGAGGGCTTCCACCCTTGAGGCTGTGTTCACAGTGTCGCCGATGACTGTGTATTCGCGACGAAACTCAGCCCCCACGTCGCCCACAACTGCAACCCCAGAATGCAAGCCAATACCGATATTCAGTGGAGCCTCAGAATTTGCAGCGCGAGACTTGTTCAATTCGGCGATTGCTTGCTTCATCTGTTCGGCGCATTCCACCGCCTTGTCGGCATGGCCGGAATCTGCAATGGGCGCGCCGAAATAGGCCATGAGGCCATCCCCGATGTATTTGTCGAGGGTTCCTCCAGAATCGAAAATACATTTGACCAGCCGTTCATGTACCGAATTCAGCAGTCTGACAACCTCATGGCCGCTCATGTTTTCGGTGATCCGGGTATAGTCGCGAATATCCACAAACAGCACGGTGACGTCCATTTCCTTGCCCTCACGATTGATTTCCTTTCCCGAGGTTAGAAAATCGACCACCACTGGCGAGAAATATCGGGACATTTTTTCGCGGTTGCTTTGCTCGTCATGGAAACGCACAACAAGGGCCTTGAAACGTTTCGTCAAATAGTGACCGACAAAGCAGGTCGACGCCATCAAAAAAACTCCAAATATGATTGAGTCGCGGGGCACATTGCCCTCGTTTGCAAGCACGATCATCGCAATCATTCCGACAAAACCAGTCATCAAGGTATAGCGGGTGCTGAAATAAAACCCTGCCAACTGGGTGACCAACATCATAAAAGAGAGAGCAAGCAATCCGATAGAGGCTTGTGTGATAGGGGCTGCGATGCCGCTCCAAGCAGAAGACCACTGATACAAGATGAGATATGCGCATGGAACGTCGATCAGAGGCAATGCATAAGTGACGACGCCACCGAAGGTTTGCTTTCGGTTTGCAGCGATGAGCAGAAGCAAAGCAACAACAAGGTATAAAAGAAAAACGATTTCTTTTCCCCTGTTTGATTCAATGCCAAAACCCCAGCCCAAAAGCAGATGGACTGCAAAGAAAATTGAAACAAGGGTCAACCGGACGTATGCCAGGATGCGTGTGTTGGCCGTACGCTCTGCATCGAACTGGCTCGAAAGTGCATCGTCCGTAATGTTCGACACGCGGTTCCCCCAAAGAAGTATCCAGATTCCGAAATGTGCCGTGGCGAGTGTTTTATTGTCCAACGATATATCAATGTGCGTGCTTTTTGAAAGCGGGATGCATTCCAATGTCAGATTTGAAACAGGTGTTCTTTGGTTTTGTGGGCGGGCTGTTGGCCATGTCGAGAGAAGGCTTGTCCGGTCTGTTTTTCTTCGACCCGCAGAGACGTTCGTGGCTCGTGGCTCGTGGCATGAGTGTCAATGTTGCGATCAAAAGATCGCCTGCCGAGGAGTGAATTTCACTCCAGCACAACAACAGTTGCGCCGTCTCCGCCCTCACCGGATGTGCCGGGTCGGAATCGCAGCTTGTAACTGCAGGTCTGAAGGAATTCGCGCATTGCAGCTTTCACTCGTCCCGTTCCGTGCCCATGAACAATAACAATGGTGTGAACGTCGTCTCGCCACGCCTTGTCTATAAAGCGTTCAACATGCTCAAGAGCGGTGTCGACCAGATGACCGCGCACGTCGACAGTGTTGTCGCGTGTGGTCAAGACTGGATCAATCGTCATGTCCAACTTGTTTTTTTCTTTTTGCCCCTGTGAGATTCCACTGCGCGGGGTTTTGCTCGCCGGGATGTTGGTCTTGCGTGCGGACTCCTCGATGGTCATCAGTGCACTGTGATGTATTTTGGTTTTGATAAGACCAAATTGGCACTCAACGAATCCCTTGCCGTCCGCGCCCCGCAAAACTTCTCCAGGTTTGTCGAACTGTGCGCATTTGATCCTCTGGCCCGGCTTCCACTCACGGGCCGGCTGCATCGCTTTGCGCTCGCGCGCTTCGGCGAGCACTTCGTCTGCTTTTGAGCTTGCGTCTCCGATGTCATCCAGCAATTCGGTTCGTCGGGCATTCATCGAATCGGTTGCGTGGTCAAACGACTTGCGTATGACATCGAGACTGCTGCGGGCTTCGTCGATGAGGTCGCGATGTGTGAGCTTCTCTGGCCGCCGTGCATTTTGCCAAGCAAGGTCATCTTCCTCTTCTTCCCAGGTCGATTTTTTGGTCGGGAGCTCGGTGCGCAAATTTGCAAGCTGCGAAAAGTCGCTCAGGCTGCGGGGTTTGCGTTTGTCCTTTTCGTCTTTTCGCGAACTGCTCGAGGCCACGGGTTGCGGTTTGTCGGCAATTCTTCCCGGCGCATTGATCTGACCGCCGGTGAAACTTGAAGTAACTTGTGGCTCTTCTGTTGACTGCGTCGCGGCGGCTTGATCGGCAAGAGCGCGTTGTTCTGCCAATAACTGTTGTTGCGAGCGTTCAAATTGGCGGGCACGGATTTCGAGGCGGTTTTCAAATGCATTGAATCGCTTTTGAAGCTTTGAATTGTATTCGTGAAGCAGCGATTGTTGTTGGTTCCCGAGGGTTTTGCGTTGGCTCTGGAGCGACTCAACTTCTTCTTCGAGCTGTTCGTTCAGGTTTTTGTTTTTTTCAAGTTCCTGGCGCAGTTCATGGCGCGAGCGCTGCAATTCCGCGAGCAGATTCTCCATTTCGATTTCGCGTTCGCCGCGGTATTTTTTGGCCCGCGCGAGAATGTCTTCCGGAAAGTTCAGGCGGCGTGCAAGTTCGATGGCAAAGCTTTGGCCCGGAACACCATTGAGAAGATGAAAAGTCGGTTTGAGGCGTTCGGGTTCGAACTCCATGCTGGCGTTGGCAAACACGTTGGGTTGTTTGTCTGCCAGCGTTTTGAGTGATGAAAAGTGTGTTGTGATGATGCTTGTGGCACCGCGGTCGGCCAATGCTTCGAGAGTGGCCTGTGCCATTGCTGAACCAATCGAAGGGTCGGTTCCCACGAAGCCTTCGTCCAGCAGCACCAGCGCCCGATCGTCCGTCAGTTCACAGATCCGGCGGACGTGCAGAAGGTGGCCCGAGAATGTCGACAAATCTTCGCGCCGGTCCTGCCTGTCGCCCATTTCAACGTAAATAGAATCGAATTCGAAGAAGTTTGCTCTGCGGGAAGGAACAAACAGACCTGCGAGAGCCATGGCGCATTGCAGGCCAACGGTGCGCATGGCAACCGTCTTGCCGCCGGCATTCGGGCCCGAAAGCACCCAAACGCGCGGACATGCTTTGCTTTCGCCGGATGGCTGCAGCAACAGATGATTGGCAACGCAAGGCTTGTCTTCAAGCAAATAGAGAGGGTGTTGGGCATCTCGCAATTCAAAACGCGGACCTTGGGAATCGGAATGAAAGGTTGGCATGACGGCCTGCAGCCGAGCCGCCAGGCGTGCCCGAGCCGAGACGCAATCGAAGGTTTCCAGAACATCGAGCGCCGAGAGAAGTTCATCACGCAGTCCCCAGGCCTCGTCCGAAAATGCCCGCAACACGCGGTTCTCGGCGAGCATCACATCGCTTTCGGCGGCGGTGAGCTGGGCCTGCAATTCTCCGAGTCCGGCCGGTTCAACAAATAGAGTGCTGCCCGATGAACTCACGCCGCGGGCGACGCCGGGCACATCGGATTTGCGATCGACCCGCACGGGCAGAACATATCGCCCATCGCGAATCATCCAGACGGAATCCTGAAGAGCGTCACGCACCGTGGGTACCTTGAGCGTGTTTTCCAGGCTGTGGGTCATTTTTCGGGTCAGAGCTTCATGCTTTTGTCGTGCACTTTTGAGTTCGTCGGATGCGCTGTCGAGGATGCGCCCGTTTTCGTCTGCGGCCAGAGCCAGGCGGCGGGCCAAAGAGGTTTGCTGTTTGAGTTGGCCAAGCAGGTCCGCCAATTCTGTTCCGAGTGATCCGCCATCGGGCTTGCGGGCCTCATTGCGTGCTTTTTGACCAAGTCTTTCGATTTGTGAGCAGAAGAGGCCTAGGTGGTAAAGGCCAAGTCCGTTGAGTAGACCGCCTTGGCGGATCACATCCGCAAAATAAGTTGCATCAAAAGCAAGCAATGAAATGCTTTCGCCGGCAACGTGCAGCTTGAGAAGCCGCTCGGTCGCACGCAAGTTCCAGTCTCTTTCAAGAGACGAGAGCCATGGGGTGAGAGAGCGCAAGCGTCCCTTCGTATGCTGCAATGACGCCATTTCTGCGAGCGCATCGGTCAATCGGAACCACTCGAGTCGTTCCAGCGCATCTTGCAAAAGGGCCGATTTGTCCCAGATTTCATTCTGGCTTTCGTGGGCTGGTCGTGACTGGCTGAGATCATGGTTGTTCATGGAGCGGACCCCAAAAAAGAGCTTTCCACGCCGGAAAAACGCGACAAAGTGGCCGGGATTGTTTAGCATGGTCAAAACACAATCATGCCAGAAATAAAGGAAACATCCTCAATGGCAAGAGACTGGCGCAAGTATCTGGACGAGGCGGACTCTCACCGCCGCGACCGTCTTGCGAAAATCGAAAAAATCAAAAAGCAAAAGCGCTCGGTTCGTGGACGAACCGTCGATGACTGGTTGATCGATCGTGCCCTGAAGGACGGCGAGGAAACCGAAGCAGAGTTCTTGGAAAGGTTGACTGGACTTTCGAATGCTGGGCAGCGGCGTGGGCGTGTCATTGAGGTCCATAAACGCAACATTTTCGTTGCCGAGGAAGATCTCGATGGCAAACCGCAAACCGAACTTCTCTGGCTGTGTTCCATCGCCAAGCGCCATTTTCAACGCGCCCACAAGGAACGCAATTTCGTCGTGGTTGGCGATCAAGTTCTCTTCGAACCCGATGCCGAAGTGACTCTGGATTCCGAGGGCCAGCCCAAGGACACCGATCTTCCGCGCGGGGTCATCCAACACGCATTCACCCGCCACAGCCGCATCGCCCGCCGTGATCCGCTCAACCCCGAGTGGGAGCACGTCATGTTGGCAAATATCGACTTGTTGGTGATTGTTGCATCGGTTTTTCATCCTGAAGTGCGCTGGGGACTCATCGATCGGTTTTTGGTGCAGGCGGAGCTTGAAGGCCTGCCGGCGGCCATCGTCCTCAACAAGGTCGATCTGCTAAACAATCCCAAGCTTGCCACTGAGGAATTTCTCAAACGCTACAATAAACGTGTGTCGATCTATAAGCAGATTGGCTATGATGTGTTCGAGATCTGCGCTTTGCATCCGCGCAAAACCATGGCCGAAGTCAAGCGATTGCGCGAAAGCCTTAAAGGAAAACTGATTGGCCTTGCCGGTCATTCGGGCGTCGGAAAAAGCAGTTTGCTCAATTTGATGAAGCCGGAGTTCGAGCAAATCGTCGACGAAAATCCGGATATTTTTTACAAGGGTCGACACACGACAACATACAATTCTTTGCTGCAGTTGGGGATCGGTGCCTATGCCATCGACACTCCCGGGGTACGCGCATTTTCGGTCGACGGATTCGACTCGATAACGCTGACACAGTGTTTTCCGGAATTTCGCGGAATCCGCTGCCATTATCGCGAATGTACCCATGATCATGAACCCAAGTGCGGTATCAAAGATGCATTGGCTGAAGGAACAATCTCGCAGGAACGCTATCGCAGCTTCATGGGCCTGTTGAAAGGTATTTCTTTCCGCGAAGGCGAGGGCGATGCCAGTGAGGCTGAAGTGATTGCGGATATCGCTGCGCGCAGCCAGGTGCGCGATGAAAAGTTGCGAGAAATGGAAAAAGCCGACGGAACAGAAGACGCAGTTCCAGTTGAAACGGAGGAACCAGGCAAATGAGTTTGTCTCACGATGATTGGCTCTCTCTGCAAAGCACGGGACCATCGACCGAAGCTTTGGAACGATTGTTGGCCAGAGTGAGCGAAAGCCCTTCCGCTGATTCGGGTTCCTATCCCGATGTTGTCGTTGGCGGTGGAATTGCCGGCATATTGCTCGCGCTGCGCCTATCGAAGTCTGGTGGCGCGCAAAAAATGGTGCTGCTCGAATCGCGCACAACTCTTGGTGGACGATTGTTTCAAACTCCGCCGTCGGCCCCTGGCATGAGCCGGGTACAGGTGATGGCTGAACAGTTCAG
>JBDLRR010000310.1:0-9449 GCA_039799985.1 Pseudomonadota bacterium
TGCAGGCGAGTTTGCAATCGCCTCTTCCATTTTCACACGGTCCAAAATTTTTGCAGCCGCTGCATTGTCATGTTTGTATAATGTCGGCAACGAAGGTGACATCGAGTTGTACAACAATGCATTCCCCAGAGTGACGACCTGCAACATGGAATTTGCGATGCTGGTTGGAAATGCGGATTGCCAGGTCACTTCCAGATTGTTTTTGAAATTGGCGTCACAAATAACCATTTTGCCGTTGTTGATTGCGCTGGTGGCTGAAGCAGAAAACACTTCTTTTGGATAAAGAGTCAGTGTTGCAAGTTGCAGTTCGTTTTTGGGAGCCACGAACCCAGGTCCCTGCACCGAGTCTGCTCGTGTTTCCATGTGAAAGAGTTGCGTTTGTAAAGTTCCGGTCGCACAGGCGATGTTTTGATTGTATTTTTCGACGTTCAACTTCAATTGCCAAGATGCCGGTTTTGATTTTTCCTTGAGCTCTATGCTCTCAAAGCTCAGCCATGTGGTCGTTTGAGTCATTGTTGGAGCAACAGCGATTGGTACGTCGAAGTGGAACGAGATTGGATTTTTTGGACCTGCGATGATCACGTTCGCATCGTCGGAACTGAATCTGGCTGAGGTTCCGTTGGCCGTGAGTGTGCTCGCCAGGCCGTCCATTTCCATGATCGGGTTGCTCATCACGACTTTGGTTTCTTCGGTAAAACCAGAGACTGTGCATTCTGCTGAGAGCGTGTCGGGAACAATGCCCGCAACCGACAAAAGTCGACAATCACCCACAAGGTTGGAGCCGGCGACCTCTATGGTGGGAAGTTCCTTTTCAGTGGTGCCAGGAGCCGGTGCGGGATTGTTTTGAACTGTTCCTTGTGCGGGAGTCTTGCTTGAATTGTCTCTTCCTGAAAATGGGGATTTACCAAGAAACGTCTGCGTCGAGCAGCTCGACAATGCAACCGCTGCAAAGCCCAAGACAACTCCAAAACAGGCGAGCTTTTCGACTCGGATACCCATTGACACCTCCCATGATGATGTCGGCATGGATGACCCGTGTATTGAGTGGGATTTGGAAGAGTTCAATTTTTAGGGATATTTGAGTCTAAAAAGGGGCGATTCTATGACTATTGAGGCAAATTTCCATCTTATTTGATGTACCTTAACATACCCGCGGCAGGGCTTGCTTTCCTCAATCGCAACAATTGCGCCATGGTTGCCGGTGAAATCCCTTCTTCCACCTTGAATTGGCATGATGCCAATTCGCGCGGAGGCTTCTTGAACAGACGGTTCACCCGAAGACCATCTCCAGTCACATGGATGGCGACTTCAGCAAGAGTTGCGAACGGGAGCTTCGCACATTCAGCTGGTTCGATGTGAGGCTTCACATCTTCGCCGTAAAGTTGCTTGCGCAGAAGTGCTTGCAAGACGTCTGCTTGATTGCGCTGACGCAGAAGTTTGAGCAGCGATTCGGGTGAATTTGAAAAATCGTTGATCGACAACATGCGCCCCGAACGCAAGTCGAATGTATTGAGTTGTTCGCTTCCACCCTGAGGATTGCAGGTGTCACCCTGGCGATAGCGTACGGTCAGAAAGCCGCCGCGCAGATATTCAACCAGCGATGTTTCAGAAACGGTTTCGCAAGGCTCTTTGTTGCCCATGGATTTTGTGATTTGGGTTTCAAAGGGTCGACCTTCGGCCGTCCATTGCCCCAACAGTTTGACCACGAGCGGTTCTGCATTGGAGGGAACACCTTCCATTCCCAGAAAAATGGTTTCGCAAATCATTTCGGTGTTGACCGATCCGGGCTCCAGACAGGCTCCGTTGTCGTAACAGATGTCGATCGATTTGGGCTTCGATTCACGAATCGACAGCACCGACTTTTCAAGCGCATCGAGACGTTGAAACAAGAGCGCGCGGGGTGACGAGCATCGAATGCTGTCGGGCTTGCCCGGAAACGGAGAAAACCACGCGTCAGCATAAAGTTCCCAGCGTTTTTGATGGGCCCGCAGAGCAGGTCTGGCACCCTCGGGAATCAGTTTGTCCAAAACCTTGATTGCTTTTTCACTGCGGTCGAGAAATCGCGCAGCAGTCGGGTCCTCGCAGGCAATCCGCGAAATGGGTTGGTTGGTGATTTGTGCGCATTCCGATGGTTTTGGGGTCGAGGTGAGTGCCATGGCCCGGGCAGCAGGTACGAACTGAGCTGCAAGCGCAACCGAGGCTGAAATAATGCGAAGAACGTTCACGGGTGATTTCCTTTCGCTGTCGTGTGATGCTCGACAACGGGATTGTAAATCAACGCGAGCGCATATCAAAGACTCCGTCCCATTCTCCGGCTGCGGGCGGGTTTTGCTTCAATCGCACTGCGCGGTCGAGATAAAGGGCGGCGACCCGGTCAGCGGGGTTCTCATCGAGATTCCTCTTCCAACCTTCGATGGCCACGTCCCATTGTCCGGCATGGAAAGCGCGCATGGTGCTTTCATGCCGTTCCAGGGTTTTGAGCTTCATCTCGCGAACGTGAGGGTGATCGGCGTTGAAAATTTCGACAATGTTGAGGGCCCTGCTGAAGCCTTGGGGCCGGACTTTGCCAAGCGAGCGGAAGTCAAACTGGCGAGGGTTGTGCGTCAGTATGATGGAGTCCTGGCTTGTCACCAGGCCAACCGAAAAGACTTTGGTGATGCCCTCGAGGCGTGAGGCAAGATTGACCGAGTCCGAAATCACAGTGCCTTCCATGCGCTGTTCATTTCCGAGTGTTCCCAGCATCAACGGACCATGATGAACTCCAAGTCCAATGCTGATGGGATTCATGAAAGATGTTTTGCGATTGTTGTTGAAAGTGTCGAGTTGCTTTTGAAGTTCAATGGCAGCCAGCAAAGCATCGTCTGGGCGATTGGGGAAAAGTGCCATCACAGCATCGCCGATGTATTTGTCGATGAAGCCGCAGTGGTTTTGGATGACAGGATTCACGGTTGCAAAATAGCTGTTGAGGAAATCAAAGTTTTCTTTGGGCGACAGTGACTCTGATATCTTTGAGAATTGTCGTATATCAAGAAACATCACTGACATTTCCCGCAGTACCTGATCTCCCAGGCGGACGTCAATGATACTTTCACGGCCAAGAAGCTGGAGAAGATCTTGCGGGATGAAGCGGGAATAGGCGCCGTGAATTTTGCTGATCTGAAGATGATTTCGCATGCGTGCGATGAGCTCTGCCTGGGTGAATGGCTTCATCAGAAAGTCATTGGCGCCCTTGCCGAAGCAGCTGACAAGGTCGCTGATCTGGTTTTTGGCTGTGAGAATGATGACCGGCAGTTCTGCAACCTGGTGTTGCTTTCGGATCTCGGCGAGCACCTCGAGGCCAGACATGCGTGGCATCATGAGGTCCAGCAGAACCAGATCCGGCTTGAAGTTTTTCATTGCCTCAAGCGCAGCATGACCGTCTTCGGCCATCGTGATTTGATAATTTTCATTCTGGAGCTGGTTTTGCAGAACCTTTCGATTGACCTGCTCGTCGTCCACAACAAGGACTTTGTAGCCGGAAGCATTGAGGTTGAAGCTGCTTGAGTTGGAATCAGGCTTGCGCCCCGAATCTTCGTTTTTGTTGATTTCCCACCAGGCCGATTTTGTATCCAGCAAGCGCGGCCGCGTGGAAGTCGCGATTGGACTGTATCCATGTTGGTCAAACTTATCCAGATTGTTGAGCCTCTCGGCAGAAACAGGAATCGTGAATGAAAATTCCGAACCACCGCCCGGTTCGGAATCAACCCGGATGTGTCCACCATGCAGTTCGACCAACTGTTTGGTGATGGTGAGGCCTAGTCCCGTGCCACCGTAGGTTCGGTTGATGTGACCATCCGCTTGCTCGAAAGAATTGAAAATGCGCTGCTTCTTTGATTGTTCGATACCGATGCCGGTGTCTTTCACAGAAATACGCAGCAGTTTTCCTTCGAGCGTTGCTGAAACAACAACATGGCCTTCATGGGTGAACTTGATGGCATTGCCAATCAGATTTTGCAGAATCTGCTGCAATCTTGATTCGTCGGCTTCAAGCAGCGGCAGATTGGGTTCAACATCGTTGCGCAGCTCGATAGATTTTGAACCAAGCAGCGGTTCATTTAAAGCAAGCAGCACCTGCACCATTGGGCGCAATTCCACATTCGTGATTCTGAGTTTGAGTTCACGCTGTTTTATTTGTGAAAAATCGAGCAGGTCGTTGACGAGATTTGTAAGCCTTCGGCCAGACAAGGCTATCAAATTAAGATTTTCGCGAATTCTGGACGAGATGTTCCCTTCTGCGCCTGAAATCAGGGTTTCAGCCAGTCCGACGATGCCATGGAGTGGGGTGCGCAATTCGTGCGACGTGTTGGCAAGGAAATCGTCTTTGAGTTTGTCTGCTTTACGCAGTTCGGAAATGGCCGACAGGTTGTCGAGCGTCAGGCAGAGCGTCTGTTGCGTGACCTGGAGGAAATGAATTTCTTCATTGGTTAAATAGAGTGTTTCTTGGCATTCCAACGAGATAATTCCAAGCCAGCGCATCTCCTGGAAAAGGTAAAGCGTCATTATTTTTCCAGAAATGGTGATGCTTTCCTGTTCGTCTGGAAGTGGTGCAACGCCGTCGATGAGCTCAGCCTCGGGGAGTTCTTCGCGGTTGAACTTTTCAGCAAGAGGAAATTTGAAGTTGAGTATTTTCCGTGGTTCTCCTGACGGAAGAATGACTTCGGCTTTGGAATTGCGAAAAATTTCGAGCTCACGTTCCATGATTTGCAGTGCCGCAAAGATTGCCCGGGCATGTTCGCGTGAGCTCGCCAGGGTTCGACTTCCCACCATCAATTGTTCAACCCGACGCCGCATCATTCGAGCGTATTCGCTTATTTTTTGTGTCACACTGCCGATGCCCAGCAACGCTGATAGCAAAAGAACCGGAACAAGTTGTGCCTGGCGCCAATCGAGAGGGTCGTAGACCACCCCAGATGCAGAGCCGCCACGAAGATCACGCACAGATGCAAATGCGACAAGCAGAATTGAAGTTGTGACAAGGCAAGTTCTCAGCGTGAAAAAATGTGTGGGGTTGAACAGTGCCGTCTTCGAGTCCAACTCATCCAGATTTGAATTTCCTTTGGTGGTTTTCTTCTTGTAGTGCATATGCAATGCATAGCCCGACACGACGGATGTGAACGTTGCGATGACAATGTCGGATGCCCTGTCGAGATGGACGATGAAAAGTGACTTGTCGTTCCAGAGCGGAATTGCAACAATGGCCAACAAAATCCCACAGGCCATCGGGATCCAGTTTCGGATTTTGTTGTTTGAAAATGCGGAGCCTGGCTCTATGACAATTTCCAAAACCACCCGGGTCAACCACATCAGGGCTGCAATGGAGATCAGGAATGAAAGAAAGGTCAGTTGCTTGTGCGAAAATGAGAAACCGAGCAAAAGAAATCTGTTGCCGTTGAGAGTGTTTAGAGAATAGCTGACAAGAGCAATCAAGCCTTTCAGGAATGCGAATCCGCTGATGTGGAACATCACCCTGCTGCCATCCAGAATCACTGCCATTGCTGCAGCCAGAACCGGCAAGGTGAGTGCCACGAGCGTGAGCGGCATGCTGGAATCCACGAGTTTTTGAAAGAGTCCAATGTAGGCAGTCGTCCGGCTGGGAACCATGAGTGCGACGGGCAGCGTCAGCGGACCGAAATAGGCACCCGGAGCAACGATGAATCCATTGTACTCCAAAGTGATTTGGGCGCTTTCGAGAAGTTCATTGATCGGGAATGTTGTTGTCGCATTGATTCCCACGCCGGTATGGAGAATTGATCTGTCAGGATTCGAGTAGACCCACAGTGCGCTCTGGGTGGTGCGCGGAACGACAAGGCTAAGATAAGCCTGGTTGCGCTCGCGGACTTTCTTGATCCAGTCCAGTTCATTGATTTTGAAACGGTAGGTGACCCGCCCCGAGTTGATGTTGATCTTCCCGTCGGTTTTCTTTGTTTCTTTTATCAGGTTTGAAAAAATGTTGATCGTGTTGGGAAGGGTGACGCTGATTGGGTTCGCCTGCAAAGGCATACAGTCTTTGATTTTGGCATCAGGAGTTTTGCATTGATAGGGCGTTGCCTGCCATTCATCGAGAGTGATGAGTTCTTTGTCGTCCTTCATCCGCTTGATTTGCGATTCGATGTTGTAATCCTTCTGCAGATTCAACATGAAGCTGATGAATGCAGCGATTGCAAATAACAACAACAGCGGCGGCAGAATTCTCTGCGCCTGTAAATTTTTGTTGGCCGCAATCCATTGTTTCGGGAACCTGGTCACCGTGGTCCTCCATTGCAAACTGATCTTCCAGCCCTGAGAGGCTATTTGAAAGAGCCAAAATGATGACCTGATTGGGAAAATGGCAGCAAAAAATCGCCACCATCCGGTGCTCCGGGTAAACAAAAAAACAGCCTCAAGGGCTGCTTTTTTACATGAGTCGTTGAAAGTCTTTAAGCCAGAATTGCGTGTTACTTTGCGCCGGTGTCTTTCTTGGCTTCTTGTGGTTTTGACTCAATCGCAGCAATGTTCATTGCCAATTCAACTTCGTCTCCCACAACAACGTTTCCGGCTTCCGTGACTTTGTTCCAGGTCAGTCCAAATTCTTTTCTGCTGATTTTAGTTTTGGCGGTGAAGCCGCCCCGGGTGTTGCCGTACATGTCTTTGGCTGTTCCAAGATATTCAACGTCCAGGCTGACGGGTTTTGTCTGGCCATGAAGGCTCAGAGTACCGTCGATTTTGAATTGACCTTTACCCAAAGAAGTGACTTTGTTGCTTTCAAATATTGCGGTTGGATATTTTTTGGCGTCGAAGAAATCTGCAGATCGCAGGTGTTGGTCGCGCTGTTGGTTTGCAGTGAAGATGCTTTCGGCTTTGACGACAACATTCACTTTACTGGCTTCGGGTTTCTTGTCATCGAATTGGAGGCTGCCTTCAAATTCATTGAAACTGCCGCTGACTTTGGTCACCAGGTGTCTGACAGTGAAGCCGACATTCGAGTGAACGCTGTCGATTGTCCAGGTCGACGCAGAGGCTGGCAAAGATGCCAGGGCAACAACGGATGCTGCAAATTTCAACATGATTCCCCCAAAAGTGAACGTGTCCAGCTTGTTTTTCGGGGATTATGCGCTGAATTGGAATTTACGCAAGCATTCAACAGGCTGGTTCAGAAGAATTCAACGCTTGCTTCGACATCCGTGGATCGCCATGTTTCATCTGCCACCACCGGAATGCTGATCGAATTTTTCTGCGGCGAGAGAAGCTCCTGTGAAGTTCCAGTGCAGATTTGTTCGTTGAACTGGACGCCGCTTCGGCAAACAAACTTGCCGACGAGAGTCAACTTTTGACGCGATTTGAGGGTCACGCGCAATTCGGGATAGCTTGCACAGCGCGTGTCGATGTTTGTGGTCAGGACGTTTTGCATCAAGCCAGGACGACGAGGGTCAACCACGGTGCCAACGTCCAACGGCAGGCGGCAATAGCTCACAACAGTGCCCGAGGGAATCGGCGAATTTCCTCCCGTCAATCGGGATCGGGAATCTGTCCGCACAGGACCGTCAGGGGTTTCGTTGTCGTCAACAGAGTTTTTGGGTCCACAATGGGTCGTTCCCGCAATCAAGGGAAGCAAGGCAGAAAACAAGCCAATTTTCACATACGACTTTTTACCAGCGAATTTCATGGCAGTGGGCCTCCTTGGGCGACAATTTGGGATTCAAACTCGTGGTTGCGTGGCATGGGTTGTGATTCGACCAAAGTCCGCTGGACGATGGAGCTGCAGAGGAGTGTCTGAAGAGCCGACATTCGATGAGTTGAAAGATAGCGATCGGAAGCGGATATTTTCGAGCTGTCTTGTTCTTTCGATGTGTTCAGTAGTCGATTTGCGACATCTACGCCGTTGCTCACTATTCCCATCTTGGACAGCACATGAGCTGTATCGAATTCATTGAAAAGAACGTCAGAGTTGAGAAACGGAGCGTTGAATTGCTTTTTGGGAGTCATGGTGAACCGATGGGGCAATTCGCTGGCATAAGCTTTGCGCAGGATGGCTTTGTCGAGAAAACCCTGCACAAGTGCAACATCCGGAAGATTTGCAACGAATCTGCGCATCTTGCCCGACAAAAAAGGTGTTCGCCCTTCAAGTGTGTTGGCCATTTCCATCCGGTCGCCAACCCAATTGAGAATCTGCACTGGCAAATGCGTGTGGCAGAAGTAATTTTGCCACAACAAAAGAGCGTTTTCGGGGTGGGTGGTGAACGAAACCTCGTGTGCATTGTCGTCAATTCCAAGAAGGTACCAGCTGCGAATGCTGGGTCCTTGTGATGAAAGCCACAATGCGGCCTCCTGGCGTCCCAAGAGACACTCGGTGATGGTGAAGATTTGATTGAAAAGTGGGTGTGGTACCTGCCACAATGCAAGGCTGCTTTCGAAGTCGTCACCCCGACCTTCGGCGCTGCTGCCTGAAAGCCAAGGATCACGCGTCTGTTCACTGAATTTTTTGACGAACACGGAATCACGCCATCGTTGACCAGGTCCTTGATTTTCTCGTCTTCCGCGCTGAGCAAATGCCCACCATGCGCAGTACCGAAAACTCGGATAGCCGCAAAGGAGTTCGTCTGCACCGTCGCCGGTCAGAACACCTGGAGTATAGCGTCGGGCGAAAAGGCTGAGCCACCATTTGGCTGCGCCATTGGTGAAAGGCTGCAGATTTTCTGAGATGTAAACCGCGTGTGGATATGAATACTGCAGAGCTTCACTTGAAAGTTTAAGCACGTGTGGTTGGAAACCGAGAAAACGGCTGAATTCGATCGCCTCTTGCGATTCGTCGTATCCTGCGGATTCGAATCCGACGGTGAAAGATTTGAGAGAGTCTTTCAACCATGCTGACGAATGCTGCTTGAGCACTCTGGAGAGCTCAAATGCCACGGCCTTGGAGTCGATCCCGCCACTTTGATAAACACCCAGTTCGACATCCGAAAGCAGGCGTTCATTCACTGATTGTGAAAAAGCGGATCTGAATTCGGCGAGCTGCTTGGTCACATTCTGGCCCGACCAGAATTCACCCTTGGAACTCTTGCGGATGGGGTGATTTCGGGTGTGAACCTGGATTTTCATTTGAGTCTGCATTTCGCCGGCAACAATTTTGGAGCCACGAATTCTGCCGCCAGGGGGGCATTGAATGATATTTTCAAAAGGTGTGCAGATGGGTTCAAAGAGCCCCACGAACTGGCGCAGGGCTCCGTCCCTGTTCCAGACTTTCTTTCCCGGAAGAGCTTTCATTTCACTGGCGAACGCGACGAGTCCGGATTCGACAAAATAGTGAGTACGTGCATCCGAAAACAATCGGGTGTTGACGTCTGCCAGCGCGAAAAAAAGCGGCTTGACCCCGAAGTGATCCCGGGCAGCAAAAAATTCTCCACCATCCGTGCGGACTATGACAAACGCAAACT
>JBDLRR010000311.1:0-6633 GCA_039799985.1 Pseudomonadota bacterium
GCGTGCTCGAACCGTTCCAGAGAATCATTCAGGCGCAAGCCCCAATTGCCGAACTTTCTCCACTCGTCGACCGGTTGCGGAATATTCGCAAAATAGGCCGACAACATCGGCCCCATGGAAACCGCATCCCAAAGTGAAACTAGCATGGCAAAAACGACCGTCAGCGCAAACGGCTTGAAAAATTGTCCGGTCACGCCACTCATGAAACCCACGGGCAAAAACACCGCAACAACAACCAACGTGGTTGCAACCACGGCCAGCACCACCTCGTTGGTTCCCTCGAGAGCATTTTTGCGCGGATCACCTCCACGCTCCTGCAGGTGTCGACATATATTTTCACGCACCACGATGGCGTCGTCGACGAGCAAACCGATCGACAATGACAACGCCAAAAGGGTCATCACATTCATCGAAAAACCGGCCCAGGCCATCATGGCGAAAGTGGTGACAACGCTGCTGGGCAATGCCAAACCGGTGGTGATGGTGCTGCGCGGGCTGCGCATAAAAAGAAGAACAACGATGACTGTCAGGACGCAGGCAATAATCAAACTTTCCTGCACGTCTGCAACATTCGAACGGATGAGCGTTGAATTGTCGCGCACCACCTGCAGCGTTACATCCGCAGGCAAAGAATCACCGAGGTCTTTGAGGGCCGCGTTGACCCTGCCGACCACAGCAACAGTGTTTTCACCCGACTGTTTGACGATCTCGACCACGACCGACGGCTGAAACGAATCACGGGTTCCGAGCCGACTCACGGTGTCGCGTTCGGCGTATCCCGACTTGACCTGAGCCACATCACGCAGCTGCAACGGTAAGCCACTGGCAGCCCGGCCGATGGGTGTGTTCAACAATTCCTCAACGGTTCTGGCAGCACCGGAAGCCCTCAATATCCAGGTCCGCTCCTGCCCTTCGAGTTTACCGACCGGTTCGTTGCGATTTGCTCGCGCAATCCCCTGCACAACATCGGTGGCATTCAAACGCCACACGGCGAGCGCCACAGGTTCCAATTCAACCTGAACTTCCTCTTTATGTGCACCGCGGATGTTGACCTCGCCCACACCTTCAATCTGGCGAATGCGCCGCGCGACAATTTCGTCGGCAAACGTCGACAGCTCCGATGAAGGTCGTTTCCCCGTCAGCGCAATTTCGATGATGGGAGTCTCGTCAGGGTCCTGCCTGTTCACGATGGGTTCACTGGCGGCTTCGGGCAAACGCTTGCGGATGTTGCCAACCTTGGCACGCACCTGCATTTCCTGAAACTTGATGTCGGTGCCTTGGTTGAACTCAAGAATGACGTAGGACATGCCCTCGCGGCTCACTGAACGAATGGAAGAAACATCCGTCACTGTACTCAGAGCATCCTCGATGGGCCGCGACACGAGTTGTTCCATTTCTTCCGGTGCTGCGCCTTTAAGGTCGGTGCGCACCGCAAGAACGGGATAAGTGAGGCTTGGATAGAGGTCGAGCGGGAGCTTGCCAAAACCCATCAAGCCCAAAACCAAAAGAAACACGGTCACCATTGTGATGAAAATGGGCCGGTCAATCGCTATGCGCGGAATATTCATTGACCGCGCTCCTCCTTGGATTTCCGTTCGCGAGGACGCCCTTCAACTGGTCCACCTTCTTTGCCACGTCCTTCTTTTGCAGGCTTGGCTTCCGCGCTGCCAGGACCTTCGTTTGCTGGCTTGCCTTCCTTGTTGCTGGCCTCACTCACTTCCGCTCCATCGTACAATTGGTGTGCACCCACGCTGACGACCACGTCGTTTTCACTCAGGCCAGAAGTCACTTCAACAAGGTCATTGTTGTACAATGCGTAGTTCACTTTGATGCGTTTGGCCTTGCCCTCTTCAATCTTGAAAACAGCCGCACCCTGATCCGAAATCCGCAACGCGGAACTTGGCAGCAACATTCTGGCCCGTGTGTCGAGCTCGAGTCTGGCCAGAGCCACCACTCCCGACTTGAAGGCGTGGTCCTCGTTGTTGAGTTCAACCGTAAGGCCTCCGCGACCACTTCCCGCTTCGGCTGCGCGGGCGATCGTCAACACCCGCGCGGGCCGGCTCAATTCATTCACATGCACACTCACCTTGGAATTCAACTTGACCTGCATCCATTCCTGCACGGGCAAATAGATGTTGGCGATGAGTTTTTGGTCATCCACCACCAGCACCACCGGCTCCTGAGTCGAGACTTGCGTGCCTTCGGTGACATTCCAGCGCCCCACCCAACCCGAAATCGGACTTGTGACCGGAACCGACAAATAGGATTCACCTGGTTCGCTGCGGTCAACCCGGAACAATGTTTGCCCGGCCTTGACAGGTTGCCCCTCTGCCACGGCAATGCCCGTCACGCGGCCTGCCACCTTGGAAAACACCCCGGTCTGTTTGCGTCCCACAAGAGCAACTGCCGTTTCTGATATCTGGGCAGCCGAGCGGCTTTGAACCTTTATGGTTTGCACCACAACCGGACCACGCTCGCGTTGTTTGCCTTTTTTTTCCTGCGCCACAGCAAGGGGCATCACGGGTACCAGCGCCCCTGCAAGCCAACGCAGCGCCCTCAATCGGTTGTCAAAAAAGCTTTTCAAGTTCTTTTCCTCCCAGGGCTTCTGCAGCGTCGATTGCAGCCAAGTACAAGTTCGACTGCATGCGGTTGAGTTCGAGTCGGTTGGCAAGGAGTTCATCCTCGGTGCTGGTCAATTCAAGAAGCGAAGCACGCCCCGCGAAGTAACGGGTCCGCACCAATTTCTGATACTCGAGCAGAACATCGATCTGCGCCTTCTGCAAATCGATTTGACCCAAAAGTCCTTCCAGCTTGAGTCGACTCTGAATCAATTTTTCGCCGCGCGACTTGAGTTCTTCGTCACGTGCAAGTTGGTTTTCCCGAAGCCGGGCCAGAATGGACTGCTTTTTTTGTTCACGAATCGCACTGAATGGAAGACTGTATTGCAGATTGAGCTGGGCCAACGCATCAACCTTGACGGGCATGACGTTACCGAGTCCCTGAACACCCGCGCTGGCAGAAATCACCGGATACGATTCGGCGTTCAAAGACTCCAATTCCGCTTCCAGAAGAGCTTTGCCTGCGCGAATTCTTTCCAGTGCAGCGGATTCAATCCGCGCCGCAGAAGAACCAGCCATAAACCTGTTCCACCACGTCTTGTCACGCAGGGCCAGCGGCTTCAAAATGATTTTCGCTTTCGCCGAAGGCGATGAATTCGCAGGCCTCATCAACAAAGACATCTGATCAAGCAGCCAATCGAGTTCGTCTTGGGCCTTCTTCAAAACAAGGGTGGCCTTGCCGACTTCTGCGGTCAAACGCACGACATCTGTTTGTGGTCGCTCACCGCGCAAATAGCCAGCCCGAACGGTCTTGAGCTTGCTTTCGGCATTTCGCTGCTGTTCCAGAATATCTGCCAAAAGTGCCTGCGCAGAACAAACTGCAACATAAAATCGGGCAACTTTGATGCTCAGCGATTCTCCTGCTTCTAAAAACTGCGAGTCTGCGCTCATCAATTGGCCAGCCGATTTCAGTTCTTGAGCTGATTGGCGGCCGAAATCCCAGAGAGTCATGCCAACAGAGAGAATGTGTTGTTGTTTGGAAGGCGCGACGTATTGTGCCGTCAGATTGCTCGACAACTGCAATGCCGGAGCTGGCTGTGATTGAACGGCTGAGTGATTGAACTCTGCAGACTTTTTCAATTCTGAAAAACGTCCAAGGGACAATGAATTCTTGCGGACTTCCTGCAAAACACCGGCAAAGTCCAAAACCTCAGGTGCAGATTTGGCGACGGGCTCGCGTGTTTGCGCAACGGCGGTCAGCGGTGCCTGAACACTTCCTGAAAAACAAAAGACGGAAATGACAAATTTTGAAAAAAAAGACTCACCAAGAACTTTGCCCGAACGCACACCCATCGGAGATCAGACCTCGGCATGTAGAAATTGAATAATCCAAGAAACTTACTCGGGACTTGTCGGCGAGTCAAAAAATGATACGTTTCAGTGCGCAGTTTCCCAACCCGAACCCGGATTTTTCAATGCCAAACTCACCTGCCATCCCAAGATTTTTTCAAGACCTCGCACCTCAATGGGCTCGCTTGGGACTTTGGCAAAAAAAACTGACCGTCGTTTTCGACCGTCTGCGCAATTCAACGGTTCAAAAAATATCGGCATCCGATGAAGGGTTTGTCATCCTCAATCTGTACAAACCGGGATCCGCCCGTGAACCTGCGCTCATCAGCATTCAACGCACAGGCTCCGGGATTTCGTTCAGCACTGCAAAACCGACGTCACAGAACAAACCCAACTCAATCGTCCAGGTCGCAAGAAAGTATTTGCAAGGCCGACGGATAGAACAGGTTTTGCTGTGCCTCGACCCTGTGGCTGTGGTCATTGAGTTCGCGGCCCCGGGCGGGAAACTGTTGGAAGAACAGGAATGGACTGCAGACTCGCCAAACTGCCTTGTCATTGATCTCGATTCGCGGCCTGCACGAGTGTGCGTGGCCACAAAGCACGCAAATGTGCCGGCGAGATATGAAGACCAATGTTCAGGTTTTGAAAGTGGTGGTGATTTTTATGAGAGCCACTGTGAGTGGTCATTGGAAAACACCAAAACGAAACGCAGGGCCACATTCACCCACCCTTTGGTGACGTCGTGTATCGTTGGTGGCGAAAGCATCGCAACAGAAAAAATACTGGCTGATTCAACAGCAGCACAGACTCTTGAGCAGGAGCCAGGAAGAACGCATCTCGCAGAACCAGAAGCGCCTGAATCGGCAGAAACGATCATTCCTGCCGAAGATTCGCAGAAGTTTGAGCTCATCAAACCAGCAGCAACGCCACAACCGGAAATGAATCTGCAATTCGCGCTCAATTTGCTGCCCACCCACGTGCGCCGCGCCGCACGCACGCGACTGCAATTTTTTGAACGCAGGCTGCAAAGGCAAAAAACAGACCTTCCCGTCGCAAGCCTGATGGACAACCTCAAACGCAGGGCGGAAGGATTGCGTGCACACATCTACATGTGGCCCAAAGACTTTCCGCAATGGCATGTGCCACCCGAAATCATAGAATCCGCCGGCCTGCCGGCAATTCTCACCCTCAAACATGGCCAGTCGCCCGGAGACCTTGTGACCGCTGCTTTCGACGAACTCGACAAGCTCGCGCGGCGACGCAATGAATTGGAGAAACGTATCGAGGAAAGCCGCCTGGCGCTGGAACGCTTTGCAGATCAAATCATTCAAGCCGGAGCCGACATCTTTGCCCTGCCCGAGGAAGTGCGTTCATCGCGACTGGCGCTCGCCCGCGACATTCAGCACCTGGTAACAGTGCAACGCATTCTGACTCAGCTTGAAGTCACCTGGAGCCCTGTTGGCGAAAAGCAGAGCGCCATGGAAGCCGAACGCGAGCGCAGACTTCCGTACCGTTCGTTTCGCGCAACTTCTGGAGAATTTATCCGTGTCTCGAAATCTGCTGCCGATGCAGACGCCATGCTCAAACTCATGCCGGCGCACCACACCTGGGTGCACGTCATGACAGGTGAAGGAAGCCATGTGTGGCTTGAGAAACCCAAAGGAGCAAAGCCATCAGACACCGCCCTGCGTGAGGCGGCGATTCTGGCCATTCATCACTCCAAACAAACACGCGCGCAGGAAGCCGATGTTTACGTTGCATTGCGCGCCGATCTCGACAAACGCAAAGACCTTCCCCCAGGGAAGGTCATCGTTCGCCGCAGCGAACACCGTTTTGTGCGCTACTCACAAATGGAACTGCAGGCGTTTATAGAGAAACAGAGCAATTAGCCATCCGACGGGATTCAGACCCGTCCTCGTTCCCCATCTGTTAGGGTTTAATCGATCTGATGTAATTCAACAAAGCCGTTCGTTCAGCAGTGGTCAGCGAGATATTGTCGGGCATAGCGCCATCCTCAACTTCGCTCAGAATTTTATCATAGTTGTTTTGCCAATCCTGCAAGGTTTCAAGACGCGGAGATTCGCCACCCTGATTGTGACAATGCACACACAAACCGCGCGCTGAATTGAAGTCAAATGTTGGCGTGGTTCCCGCAAGCGTGTCGAGATACGTGATTAATTTTGTTTTGTTTTCAGCACTCAAGCTCCCCACGGGTTTTGGCATGATATTATTGCGCACAACAATTCTTGCTGTGGATGCATAAGCGGTCCAGTCGGCTTCAGTGCCATCAGCCTTGTTCCAAGCCAACCCGGCAAGCCCAGTTGCCCCAGCACCATGACAACCCGCGCACACAGCTTTTGCCGTTGCAAACGTGTAGGGACCATTGGCAGCTGAGCCAAGAAGTGAATCCAGATAGGCGATGAATTTGGTTTTATCTGAAGCACTCATGCCACCTTTCGGCATTCTTCCCGCTTCCACAGACGCTTTAGCCGTTGCTGCATATGCTTTCCAATCGGCCTCGGTACCATCAGCCTTGTTCCATGCAGCTCCAGCAGCACCGGTTGCCGTTGAACTATGACATCCCACGCAAAAAGGCTTTGCTTCCGCGAGTGTGAAAACACCTGCAGAAGTTCCGCCACCGGATGACGTAGCACCACCCGTTTGCGTGTTGGAATTTGAAGAAGACTGGTCTGATGACCCGGTTTCCGATTTCGCCATTGTGGGT
>JBDLRR010000312.1:0-5128 GCA_039799985.1 Pseudomonadota bacterium
TCAGCAAATTCGAGAAAAGTTCGAACAACTACAGCCGTAAAAAAAGAATCGGTGCCAGCCTGGCCCATAATCGAATCAGCAGGATTAAATCTTATCTCTTAGCTCAACAATTGGGAATTAATCGCTCTCAATCCAAGAGTTTCAGTATTTTTAGGATTTTCTTAAAAATTTTCCGATCGCCTTCATGGCAGAGTTTGCAGTCCGGACTGACTGTTTACAAGTGTGCAGTAATGTTCACGGCAAGTGAGGTGTTTTCCACTTGCGATCGAAGCGCTTGGATGAAGATTTCCAAGCGCCCAGTCTACAAACTGCGGCTCATGTGTTCAATTGAAGATTACAACGTAATGCACGTTGAAGGATTCTTGTAACAATCCAATGAAGCTGTTTGAGTCGCACCTGAAATCGTCGATGGAAACGAAACACCTCCCCCACTCTGCTGCGTTTGTGTTTGCGTTTGTTGTTGAGAAGGTTGGCTTGAGCCGCCAATCGAATTTGTAATGGCACCCGTAAGAGCGCCAGTCAGGGCTCCTGCCACTGAGCCAAGGATGCTTGTCCCGATGGTGGAAAGTGGATTCGAACTGCCCGTCGAACCAGTATTAAACAATAAACAAAACGTTATCAGCGGCTTAAGAAGCAATTTTCAAACTCCCCGTTGGTCGCAATTGAAATCAATGCGTTTCTCATAATCACCCTCATCCGGACTGCTCAGTTTTTCCAGCCGTTCAATTCATTAACACCAGAGATCTCAACCTTATTTCGTAAAACACATTGATTTTAGGAACTTGAAATTTAATTTTTCCGGCATGTTTTTTGCTCGCTCTTATCAACTGCAGAACGGAATGGCTTCTTTCCGACGAACGAGTTCCGCGCATTGGGAGTTCCTATGAGAAAAATCATCAGCCTTTTCATGTTCCCGTGGATGATGATTTCTTGCGGTTTGGAACAAACCCTCAGTGCGCCCATGAAAATCATTGGTGAGAATGATCTCAAACCAGTGGCAAAAGACGCCTTAAACCTGCCTGAAAATCTGCGAAGTTTAGTTGGCGCATTCGGAATGCTCGAGGTTGGTTGCACGGTGACTCATATCGGCGATGGACTTGTTCTGACGGCAGGCCACTGTGTCCCTCAGGAGAAGCCCCCCATGGGAGAATGCCTCGCCAAGAAGTTTCCAAAAATGACAGTCCGTTGGAACTATCTTGAGGGCGATACACAAACCTCAGAATCGACTTGCGTAAAACTCGTGGCAACGGAGTTGAGTCAGTCTCTCGACTTTGCGATCCTCGAGGTCGACAATCCACCAAAAGTAAAATTGGATGTGGAGCTCAACCAACGCTCTCTTCCCGGCAGCCAAATCACTATCTTTGGCTATCCACGCAAGCGTCCGCTCGAATGGTCGGGATTCTGTATCGTGGCAGTCCTCCCAGCGGATAAATTCAACGACGTTTCAGAGGAAAATCGAAAACACATCTTTGCACACCAATGCGACACCGAACAGGGTCAGAGTGGCGCGGCTCTGATCGATACCAAGACTCTTGAAGTGATCGGGGTTCACCATGGCGGAATCGAACCTTGGAACACCGCAACCTGGACCCCGGCCTCGGGAGTTGCCAAGGCCATCAAAACAGCAAGAGAAAGACTCAACCGCCGGTGATTATGCCCTCAGACTTCATAAACCCCGACATTAAGAGCCTTATCCGTCTCTCTTTGTAAATCTTAAAATGTCACAAGCCTGTCACAAATCAGCCTCCCGGGGTTGATTTTGTCACAAAGATGCCCGATAAAAGACACAGAACAGGACCAGAGGGGGCATCCAATGACACAGCAGCAACACGAACCAAGCCGAGAAAAAGCAGTGAAGCTTGCGTTGATGTTGGGCTGGGCTGGTGGACACCGCTTCTATACGAAACAAACTCTCTCGGGTTTTGCTTATCTTCTTTTCTGCTGGACACTCATCCCAGGGCTTTTGAGCCTGATAGATGCTGCTTTTCTGGCGCGGATGTCGGATGAGGACTTTGCGGATGAGTTTTGTTCTCTGCCCGATGCAGCTACATCCGTTCCCGTTCGTGCAAACTCCACAAGAGTCAACAATAGGGTCGATCTGACTGCCTGATTACTCCCGTGACATGCAAACCTTAAACAAATCAGAATGGCCCCCACATCCGTCCCACAAGATCGGACGTCACCTGGGTGCAATATTCGCCATTGGTGGTCTGTTCGCATTTCACGGAGACGCCGTTGACACAAAATTCGAGGGGCATTCCGCCGCTTGATTTGCAATCGCTTCTGCGAAGCTCAATGTCGCCTGTTGCTGTTTGTCCACCTTTGATTGGCACTCGGATCGGCGGCGACGGCGTGCACGCCCCACAAAATAGAATCAGACACAAAACCGAAAAAACACTTCGGTTATGCGACACGGGACGAATGCACTCGTTCTGTGATTTCTCCACAGGTCACTCCACCTTGATTTGCAGAATTTTTTCGTGACTATTGCCTGAACCATCAACGGCTCTCAACGAGACGTTGTAAGTTCCAGCTTTCGTATATGATTTGAAAAATGAACGTGCATTACCTGTAGTTCCATCACCAAAACTCCAAGTCCAGTCAGATATCTTGCCGGATGTTGCGACCGAATTGGATCCATCGACCTTCAACCAAAACGGAGCTTTTCCAACTAAACTTTCTGCAACAATCACCGCAGCAACATCGCCGAGACTGACCTGCACATCTTTCGCTGATGATGCTAAACCATCGGACGCTTCGATTTTTATCGAAACCTTGTCACCAGAAGTACCTTTGGCATTGACAGTCACCAGACAAACAGGTGCATTGCCTGCAACAACAATACCATCAACCAACGCCACCGACGTAGTGACTTTCACTTGTGAAACACAATCAACTTTGGAATCAACGTCACTAACGACGACAGGAATGGTCGTTTTCCCATTGGCAACAATGACGACATTGTCATCAGCTTGAACTATTTCAGGCGCGTCATTGACCGCCTCCACTCTCAAATTGAAAGAAGTCTCGGACGTCAACTGGCCATCAGTGACTGTCAGAGTGATCTGCGCAGAACCCGAGGCATTCACTGCAGGAGTCAGAGTCAGTGTGCAATCTGTACCGGTTCCCGATGCAACAATTCTTTCGGCCGAAATCAATGAGACATCGCTCGATTTTGCAATAACACTGTCTTTGCAGGACAGCGGGGAATCACCATCGGTAATTCGAAAACTGATTCCCGACTTGACGACATCTTCGCTGGTCGTCTGGTCTTGAATGGCAGAAATCGCAGGAGACTGAATGTTCCGCACTGACACAGCATTCCACGCAGCATTGACAGTTTTGGTCTCGACAGAAGAACCACCAAACAAATCCAAAGAAGCTCTGAGAGTGGCAAACCTTGCAGCGGCGTAGTCGGTCGTCGACGTCATATAAACCGTGAGTGCGCGGTACCAAATCTGTGCGGCTTTATCTCGACCGATACCCACAACCATCGAATTGTCGCAGGTCGGCGAAGGTTTAAGAGGTGCTGCTGGAGCAGAACCCTCTGCCAACAGGTAGAAAAAATGGTTACCCACGCCAGATGAAAAGTGAACGTCAATCGACCCAAGGTCAGGCGTCCAGCAATTGCGGGAACTACCGTCCAATTTGGGATCATACATGTAGCGCATGCCGTCGGGCGGGTTCAAAGATATCTTCTCGCCCATCGTGTAATCAGGAGGATCCTCTTTACGATTTGCAAAATACTCAACCATGGTTCCAAAGATGTCACTGGTTGCTTCATTCAGGCCGCCAGACTCGCCGCGATAAATCAGATTTGCTGTATTGGATGTGATGCCGTGTGTCATTTCGTGTCCTGCAACATCCAACGACGTCAGGGGTGTAAACACTTGTCCGTCACCATCACCATAGGTCATACAAAAGCATTGATCACTCCAGAACGCATTGTTGAGCGCTCTGTCAAAATGGACTCGAGAGATGGAACCCACACCATCGTTTCTGATACCTCTGCGTTTGTGAACCTGAAGAAAATAATCCCATGTCATTGCAGCACCAAAATGAGCATCGACGGCGACCGTCGATGCATCGTTGAGATTTCCGGTCCCAAAAATATTGGTCAGACTGGAGACGACAGTGCCCAGTCCGTTGGTGCCGTTGCGCATGTCATGGGTTTGGTTTCCACCGCGAACTTGATCGTTGAGTTGAAATGAACCATTCACCATCAAGGCTTCAATAGAGACATCGCCGGAGTACAACGATTTTCCCGTGACTGCCACGGAATAAATCGTTTCCCACGCATCAAGAACATTCCCGTTCTCGGCATCTACAAACACCGCTTGTTCCGAATAGCGTTGCCGATCAGAAAAACCCGTTTGATTGATTTGCCAAGCCAACTTCGGGCTTGACCCCGTATTGAGAACCACAAGTTCGCTTGAGACAGTCTGTATTGCTTTTCCCTTAAAACCACCCCGCCCCAGCAGACGCGCCTGTTCAATAAGAATCGCGGGATTCACTTCAATTTCAATAGATTTGTCAGATGCCACATCAAATGCTGACCATTGAGCATTGGGATCATGATGCACAACAACGTCACCACCAACAACGCGAAGTCCCTTGTATGTCCGATTGAATCGCGTGTGCTCTGTGCCATCGTTGTCAACAATCAAATCAAAAGCCTTGAATTGATGATGCGAGTTGCTTGGAAGGGTGTCCTGCTCATTACGGACGACCGTTTCAGCGCGCCTTTGAATTTTCTTGCCTTCGCTGGATGACACCGGAACACTGCGCGAAAAACTCAATTGAGGTCGAATTGAATCGCTGCCACCAAGACTGCAACCAGAAGAAAGAAACATTGAGATAGCGAAAGCTGAAAAAGGCAGAAAGTTTCTCATTCCGCAGCTTCCCTTCGTTCCCGGCAACACTGGAACCTTTCGTTCCAGATCGGAATTCATGGCGCGAAAATTGACTCAAACACCTTAAACGAAATAATATCAGGTGCTTCAGTGATCAGCGTCAGGCTATTGAAGTAAAACGACCACCGAAATATCTTTTGGCCGAATTGATATTTGCCTAAATCCTGTCAGCGGTAGTCATCCACTCACGCAGTGTTTGAAAACCGCACCTCCGT
>JBDLRR010000313.1:0-5506 GCA_039799985.1 Pseudomonadota bacterium
CGTCAAACAGTTACGGCGGAGGCGGTGCCAGTTCGCTGCTCGCTTCGGCTATCAAAACAGCACAAGATGCCGGAGTTCTGTTTATTGCAGCAGCCGGCAACGAGTCCGCTTCCAAGGCGAGTTACCCAGCGTATTACACAAAAAACTACACAAATGTTTTGTCGGTGGCTTCAACGGAAACCAACGACTCGTTGAGTTCGTTTTCGAACTATGGGGATGGGGTTGATGTTGCTGCACCGGGTCGCAACATTTTAAGTTTGGCACCCGCAAACAAATACGTCACGCTGAGCGGAACCTCGATGGCAACGCCGCATGTCGCGGGGGTGGCTGCGTTGTTGTGGGGGGCAAGCCCATCAAAAACGATGGCGCAAATCCGTGGTGCGATCGTGAATTCTTCTGATCCTGTATCTGCTTTGAATGGCAAGGTTTACTCGGGTGGGCGGGTCAACGTGAAGGCAGCGCTGGATGCATTGGGAGGAGTTGCGCCATCGCCTACTCCGACGACATCGCCGACTGTGACACCAACGCCAACAGCATCGCCGACAGCATCGCCGACAGCATCGCCAACAACATCGCCCACAGCATCGCCCACAGCATCGCCGACAGCGTCGCCCACGGCATCGCCGACCGTGACTCCCACTGCAGCGCCCACTGTAGCACCTTCACCGACAGCCACCCCGTCACCAACTCCCACTCCCACTCCTGCTCCCGGCTATGGTGATGGACTCCGTTATCGCTTTTATCGCGGCTTTTGGCTGCGGATTCCAAATTTCGATGCGATGACGCCCATGGGACAGGGCACTGTTGACAGCGTTTCGCTTGCACCTTCAAACAAGACCACTCAATTTGGCCTCGTGTTTGAAGGAATGATTTGGATACCCAGCGATGGCGTCTACAATTTCTATCTAAAATCGGACGACGGAAGCAGCCTGAAGATTGACGGCAATAGAGTCATAAACAACGATGGACTTCATGGCTCAATCGAAAAGAGTGCGTCAGTCAATCTGACCCAAGGTTTTCATCAGATTCGTGTCGATTATTTCCAGCTTTTGGGCAGCGCCAGTTTGAATTTGCAGTGGAATGGGCCGGGCATGACGCGCCGAAAACTTGAAGGTCGAGGTGTGCTTTATCATCAATTGAGGCGCTGATCGTCTTCCAGCAGACAATGCGCATCCCGCGAAAAAACATAAATTGCCGAACCAAAACAAATCACCAGGCCGCGCAAGCCGTCCATGAAGCCTCGCTTGAGGACGTAACAGCGAAAAAATTCCCAAATGGGTCGCAAGAATAGTTCCACGGGCCTCACGCGTCTGCCGATTCGGCGGCGCTCTGCACCTGCCAGGAGTGCATAGCGACTGTTCTTTTCAAAAAATTGTTTCAGGCTCGTGTAGCTGTAATGGATGATGGGTTGTTTGAGCACACGTGTGACGACAGGCCCGTTTGAGGCAATGCCCTCGTGAACAGTCTTGTTGTCGAAGCGTGAGTATTTGCGGTTGAAGATGCGGCGGACGTGGTCGGGAGACCAGCCACATCCGCGGATGGCGCGACCCAAGAAGAAATTTCGTCTGGGAAACGAAAAAATGCACGCCTCGGAAGCGTCTTTCAGGCCGTCGCGTATTTCCAGGGCAAGCTCCGGTGTCATCCGTTCATCTGCGTCGAACCACAAGATCCAATCGTTCGAGGCGGCATCCACCCCCACTTGGCGTGTGCCACCGTAACCTTTCCATTCGCTGAGTATCAGCTTGGTGTTACTGAATCGTTTGATGATCTCGCAGGTTTTATCCTGAGAGCCGTTGTCGACGACGATTATTTCGCTGAATTCACTGAGGCTTTTCAGGCATGCTTCAATGTTGTGCGCCTCGTCGCGGGTCATGATGACAACCGAAACCCGTTTCAGGTCGCCATGTCCTTCGGCAATCACCATTTTCACCCCATTCCAGCACCGCTTGCAAACAAGACAATCAGAGACAATCCTGTTAAGAATTTGTCTCAAACTTTTGAGCCAAACACAAAACTCAAGGTCGTTTGCAATGCCCGATTTCAAATACCCCGTCTACCGACCCAACCTCACCGGCAATGAAAGTCGTTACGTCAACGAATGCCTGCAGTCGAGTTGGATCAGTTCGCGCGGCGAATTTGTCACACGGTTTGAGCGCGATTTTGCCACTTGGGTTGGAGCTGCGGCTGCCACCAGTTGCTCGAATGGCACCGTCTCGCTGCATTTGGCACTTTTGGCCTTGGGGGTTGAGGCCGGAGACGAAGTTGTCGTTCCTGCCTTCACCTATGTGGCCTCAGTCAATGCCATCCGGTACATCGGTGCAATCCCGGTTTTTGTTGAGTCTTCACTCGACGACTGGCAGATGGATTTGAATGCCGTTGAGCGCGCATTGAGTCCAAAAACAAAAGCAATCATGGCCGTGCACCTTTATGGCCAGGCCTGCGATCTGAACAAGTTGTCGATGCTGTGCAAAAAGAAGAGCATCTTTTTGATCGAAGATTGTGCCGAAGCCATTGGCACCCGGGTTGGAATGGCTCACGTTGGTACATTTGGCGACATCGGCAGCTTTTCGTTTTTCGGCAACAAGACCATCACCACCGGTGAAGGTGGAATGCTGGTTTCAAACAACGCTGCTTTGATTGCACGTTGCGCTCACCTCAAGAGCCAGGCTGTCAGTCCGGAACGCAGCTACTGGCACGATGCCATTGGCTACAACTACAGGATGACCAACATTTGTGCAGCGATAGGCACGGCCCAGTTGGAACGGGTGGAGCCTGTGCTGGCCCGAAAAAGGGCGATTGCAATGCGCTATCGCGATGCCTTGAAGGCGGTTCCTCAAATCGTTTTTCATGCTGAAAGTGCAGGTACAACTCATTCGTACTGGATGGTCAGCATTCGGGTTGAAAACGAGAAAATCCGCGACGGATTGCGCACTCACCTGCAGAACCAAAGTATTGAAACACGTCCTGGATTTCCGCCGTCTCATCTTTTCCCGATGCACCGTGAATTTGCGCGTGGTCAGTCTTTCCCCCATGCAGAAATGCTGGGAGCAACGACCATCAATCTTCCTAGCTATCCCGACCTTTCAAACGACGACGTTGATTTTATTTGTTCGGCGATTGCCGGTTATTTTGGAGCAGCAAGAGCGTGAAAATCGACGCAGCATCTGGAACGAAAGTCAAAAAGATTCTCATCGACCTCGATCGCTTGCGTGAGCCCACCTCCGGCTTGGGCCATGTGGCCCTTTATTTTGGTGAGCGCCTGGCACGGCGTGCTGCAGCCATGCCCGAGTTCCGATTCACGTTTCTTGTTCCCAAAAAAGACATCGGCCGATTTGGTGACGCGGTGGACTACGTGGGCGAATCCAAGTTGCTCAAGCTCTTCCCCAGGCTACATGCGCGCTATGATCTTTGGTATTGCCCGCATCAAGACGTTGCCTTTCCACCTGCGCATTCCTCCAAATTTTTATTCACAATTAATGATCTCAATTTTTTGAAGGAAAAAAGCCCTGCCCGATGTCGGGCGCGTCTGCGTCGCATCCAGAAATTCATCGATCGCTCCACGGTCGTCACGGCGATTTCGGAAAACACGGCCGGCGAGGTGCGCGAGCATTTGCAGGTCAGGCAAACTCCCTTGCTTGTTCGACCGTTTGGGCTTGAACTCAAAACGTTTCCTGCGGCAGAAAAGCCCGCTTTTGTTCCACAACGGCCTTATCTTTTGACGGTGGGCGTGCACAAGCACACCAAAAATTATCGCGCGTTGATTCCGCTCATGGAGCAGTTGCCGGAGTTTGACCTTGTCATGCTCGGCAATAGCCAAACGCCCGCGGGACAGGAATTGCAAGAACAAATCGCCAAAAGCCGCGCCAATGGCCGAGTCCATTTGCTTGGCATCTGCAGCGAGGAAGACAAATTCTGGTTTTACAAAAACTGCGCCGCAGTTTTGTTTCCTTCGATTTCAGAAGGCATGGGCTACCCTCCTCTGGAGGCCATGCAGGCACGTCGTCCGGTGTTTGTTTTCCGTGAGTCTGCTGTGCCAGAAACCTGCGGTCCGCATGCACTTTACTGGAGTTCGCCCGATACCGCTGTGATGGCAAAGGAGCTGCGTGAAGGACTCGACTGGTATGCGGCCAATCCTGCATTCGCGGATGATGCATATCGTCACGGCATGAGTTTTGGTTGGGATCCTGTCGTCGACAAATACGTCGAGTTATTCCGCCAACAGCTCCTGTAGGCGACCGGGCGTGTGGACCAGTTCTTCCATGGTCGGCACGGCATGATTGCGGCGCGAGATTTCCTGGCGAGCCACATAAATGTCGGCTGCCACCATTTCCTTGCACAATTCCTCGACCGAAGTTTTCGCTTCCCATCCCAATTCGCGCTTTGCTTTTGAAGCGTCGCCTATCAAGAGATCAACTTCAGACGGGCGATAGTAGCGCGGATCAATTTTAACCAAAGTTCGACCCGTCTTTGTGCAGCGGCCCGTTTCTGCGCTGCCACTGCCTTCGAATGCAATTTCGATGCCGGCAATGCGGAATGCCATCAGCAGAAAATCGCGCACACGGGTGGTCCGGCCAGTGGCCAAGACGAAATCGTCAGCGTGGGTGTGATTCAAAATGCGCCACATGCCTTCGACGTATTCGCGCGCATGCCCCCAGTCGCGCTTGGCATCCAGGTTGCCAATCCACAAACAATCATCCAGGCCCATCGAAATCCGCGCTGCCGCGCGAGTGATCTTGCGGGTCACGAAGGTTTCGCCGCGCAAAGGGCTTTCATGGTTGAAGAGAATGCCGTTGCTGGCGAACATTCCATAAGCTTCGCGGTAATTTACGACACTCCAGTAGGAGTAAATTTTGGCGCATGCGTAGGGACTGCGCGGATGAAACGGAGTGGTCTCGGATTGTGGGATTTCACGCACCTTGCCGTAAAGCTCGCTTGTTGAGGCCTGATAAAATCGGGTTTTTTGTGTCAGGCCCAGCGACCGAACGCACTCCAGGAGGCGCACGGTACCCAGACCATCCACCTGGCCCGTGTAGTCGGGCTGGTCAAAGCTCACGCGCACGTGGCTTTGGGCCGCCAGGTTATAAATTTCATTTGGCTCGACTTCTTCCACAATGCGGGCCAGGCCAACCGGATCGGTCATGTCGCCGTAATGCAATTTGAGTTTTGCCGACGGTAGGTGTTCGTCCAGATACAAAGGGTCGAGTCGCTGGGTGTTGAAACTGCTCGAGCGACGCTTGATGCCATGCACGCTGTAGCCTTTTTTCAGCAACAAATGTGCAAGATAGGCGCCATCTTGACCTGTAATTCCTGTGATAAGAGCTGTTTTGTGTGTAGATGGAGGTTGTGTCATCGAGTCCTCCAATACGGATGCCGTTCGCGGCAGAGAAAATGGAGCGGGAAACGGGTCTCGAACCCGCAACCCTCAGCTTGGAAGGCTGATGCTCTAGCCAATTGAGCTATTCCCGCTCTCGTGGTGGGGAGAAGTGGATTCGAACCACTGAAGACT
>JBDLRR010000314.1:0-3488 GCA_039799985.1 Pseudomonadota bacterium
ATTCCTCACCCCAAGCAGGCTCCCGACAGGTTCCCGCCATATAATGACAACCGACAGGATTCAGAACACAACGGTCGGCTTGTGCAGAAGTCTGAAGACAAGGCCAACAAGCACCGTCGAAGAGCTTCTTCACCGACTTTCCACAGATGGTGCAGGCGAAACCTCCCGCATGCTTGAAACGAACGCGCATTTCGCGGGTGATAGGCCGCCCGTCAATCAAGTAAGACACCTCAAGGTTCAAACCAGAGTGATTTTCCGAAATGCTCCGCTCAAGAGCATCATTGAGGTCTTCAAGAACCTTCCCCGCCGAATCAAGGGGACGGCACATCATTTTGGAAAGTGTCAGATTTTCGACCAAAGAGACCTCCTGAAAACAACAAATAACCCGCTTTTTCGGATGCTTGAGAGCTGTAAACGAGTCAATAATGCCGACAATGCCCGAGTTTTGAGCCGGTGAAAAGTTTCCCGTTGCGCCGAAGTCGGTAAAGTGGGAAACGAGGCATCGGTTTTTCACTCTCTAACTAGTGCTCGTTTTTTACGCAAAGAGGGTCTTTGCAACCGCAAAACCGTTTTGGGGGAACCTTGGTGACATCTCAAACAAAGCAAAAGAAGCAGTTCAGCAGGCCTTTCGGTCTGATGCTTTCCGTCAGCTTGCTGGGAGCCGTCGCGTGCCAAACCCCAGGAAATTATCGTCCGTCCAATCGCTTGTCTTTGGATGGTACACAGCTCTCGATGCTCGAGCAGACTGACCTCAAAAACTACAAAGTCGCTTCACTGCGACCAGAACAACCGGTCCCACTCAACTCATCGGGACGTGATGGCCGACTGCCTGAAAATCCAGAAAAGGTCAGAAACCAACTCGGCCAACCTTTGGCCCGCCCACTGATGGCTAGAACTCAACCAGATCAAATTTCGGCAATGCAAGGCGAAACTGCTGCCCCAAAGACGAATGCAATTCCGTCCAACAGTACCAGCAAGACAACCAACCCATCGGATTTCAAATCCAACGTCGCACAAACCGATTCTTTGGTGACAACACCGACGGAAGGTGAAGACGAAGACGACAGCACAGCCCTCGTTGAAGAGAGCGAAATCGACGCCGACAAGGAAATTCTCGACGCAGACTCTGCACGCAGTCCTGAGGAAGTCGCTGAGCTTCTGCAGAATTCAGGAATCGAAGGGAATTTCGCGCTGTGTGAAGGCAGTGTTTATATGGAAGAGTGGCGACGAATCTTCGACAGTCAGTTCATTTCCAAGAACCGTCATTTTTTCAAACGAAATTCAAAACTCCATGGTGCTCTTGAGACGGCAAGGTCTGAAGAATACACAAAGCTCTTGTTGCCAACTCTTTCGAATTTCGAATTCGACTACCCTGTTGTCATCAACGAAGACGTCATCAAGTGGATTCAATACTTCCAAACCCGCGGTCGCAAAGCATTTGTGACCTGGCTCAAAAGAGCGGAAGATGTCATCCCACAATCTGTTCCTGTGCTCGAAAAGTTCGGACTACCCAAAGACCTGATCTACCTCGCCATGATTGAATCAGGTTTCAACAACAAGGCTACATCCGTCGCCCGCGCAGCCGGAACATGGCAATTTATGCGCGCGACCGGACGCTATTTCGGTCTCAAACTGAACGACTACGTTGATGAGCGCCGTGATCCGGAAAAAGCGACGGTCGCTGCTGCCCGGTATCTGACTTATCTCTACACACTTTTTGGCGACTGGCATCTTGCAGCGGCAAGCTACAACGCCGGTGAAGGCAGAGTGTCGAGGAGCATGCGTGGTTTTTCTGACAAAACTTTCTTTGCCCTGTCGGCAGCACGTCGACTTCCCAACGAAACAAGAAACTACGTTCCCAAACTCATGGCGGCGATGATTATTTCTAAAAATCCTGCCCGCTTTGGTTTCGATGTTTCTGAGGGAAGCCGGGCATTGCGTACCCGCGGGCTGGCACTCGAAAAATCAATCCGCCTCGCCGATTTGGCGACAAGCATCGACGTCGACCTCAAAGTCCTCGAAAGCATCAATCCGGAATTACGTCTGGGAGTAACACCGCCCGGACAAGAAAAAGCACCCTACATATTGCGGGTTCCCGAGAGCTCCTACGCCACTGCCATCGCAGCAGTGGACTCGCTCCCACAAGCCGCAAGAACGGTTCAGGTCGCTGCCCGGGTCAAGCGCAAGGAAACAGTCAGTCAATTTGCAAGCAGATATGGCATTTCGTTGTCCTCATTGCTGAAGGCAAATCCCCAAATTCGACCCAATGTTCGCTTGTCTAAGGGCCAGCAGGTGATAATACCCGTTGCACTTGGTACCGGTCAGTACGAACGGCTGACGAAAGAAGACAAAGTCAGCAAACGTAAAAGCCGTTCGTCAGCGCACAGAGGTCGTTCTGTGAAAGTGGCATCCCGCCGGTCCGCCAAATCGAGGTAGTGAAACCATGACGGATTTCGTTGAACTTTCTGATGAGACTTTTGGTGCCACTCTTGGCGCGAGCAAAATGGCCCTTGTCGACTACTACGCCAGCTGGTGCGGCGCATGCAGAATGGCAGCACCAATGTTTCGCAGGGTCGCTGAAGAATTCAAACTGGATCTTTTCAAAATCGATGCTGAAAAGAATCCAGGCTCACGTGAATTTGTGGAAATCTCCAACCTGCCAACATTGGCGCTCGTAAAAGACGGCAAGATTGTTGCGTCACTTTGCACGACCCGCGAAGAAAGCCTGCGTTCTTTTCTCGTCGAAAACGGCGTTGGCGCCTGAGGAGATCTGATCCATGGACATCAAAGCACTGCGCGAGCTTGCGCAAAATTATTCTGTCGATCAGCTCAATGGGTTCATCACCGAACTTGAAAATACCGGCAAATGCGGTTGCTCAAACAAAGACGATGCTGGCGACATCATGAGCGACCTACTGCAGGCGATTGAAGTCCGGCAGGCCGTTGATGCGGGGCAATCGATTCAAGAAGCCGTTCGGGAATTCAGCAAGCGGGTCAGAGCAGTCCTGAGCTGACTCCTGATTGAATCATTCCAAACCAATCACACAGATGCCGCTGTTGGTATTCAACTTCTTGGAGTTTCAGGAATCTTCTACAGGATTCCCAACAGTGTCGTCGTTGCGACTGCCTTCTGTGTGACAGCTGCAGATTGAATGTTCTTTTCCCAATCGAAAGATCCACCCAAACTGAAGATGAGGAACGGCTGTATCGTCCAGGAAGTATTCAATCCGGACGAGACTCTGGTGATGGTGGAAGAATTCTGTGAGCCGGAGATCAATCGCTCAGCCGCGAGCTTTTCTGTCAACTTGAGACTCAACCGCCTGCTCAATGACCAACCGATACCAGGAGACAACGTCGCATCGAATTTTCTTTCACCCTGACTGGAAGAAACGGACTGTCTCGCTCCAAAATCAAACGGAAGCGAAGAAGAAACAGAGCCGCGATTGAACAGCACTTGTTCTCTTGCAAAGCGAACCTGATATGCGGAT
>JBDLRR010000315.1:0-4711 GCA_039799985.1 Pseudomonadota bacterium
TGCAATCGGATAAACAGTGGCTTGACCACAGGTGTCGTTGTTGTTGAGGCTTCCATCTGCATCTTCTGTTCCCTGCAGCCAAGGTGAGCCCGAGAGGACAAGCACGTCGCCGAATTCGGTCGCGTCGATGACAATCGGCATTTGAGTTTCGATTGAACCTTTGAAGTTGAAAACGGTCTTTGTAAAGTTCTTGCTGTTTTCTGTTGAATACCAGTCGCTGATGTCTTCCGAGAAGTAGCGCTCGTAGCCTTTGCCCGTGACAGGAGTTCTTTGAATCGCTTTGACAGCGATGATCCTGCGGTCCTTGGTCTCAACAGACTTTACGACGGTGTTGAGATAAACCTTCAGAAATTGTTCGGCCTCAATCGTCGGAGTTATATTTTTTTCAACGAACGGTGCAGGCTCGTAGCACTTGTCGGATACCCAGCAGGCACCAGGATTGCCGGTGAGCGATTTCATCCATTTGTAGAAAGTTGTTTCCAGATTTTCTTCTCTTTGACTTTCTCGCCCCAACGGAAGACCATTCGATGTGATGTGTGAAAAATCGATCGCGCTGACGCCTGAAGAGGTCATCTGCCCACCAGGCCAATCTGTGGGTTCCAGAAGGCAAGTGAGCCTTTGTTCGCGCGCTGAAGCCAGAGCGGCAGCCAACGCTGCGGTGGAACCGCCAGCAACGATCACCTCGCACTTCGGATCAGTTGAATTGAACGAGGCCAAGGTTGATTTGGCCTGTTCCGAATCGCCAGTTGAGGAATTGAAGTCCCGTGGTTTGCAACCCGTGATGGGAGACAGAGCGATTCCGCTGATAACGGCAAGTATAGATTTTCGACGGATCATTGGTTGCATTGTCGGGACCCTTTGCATGATGATTCGTGTCTGTCTTTGATTCTAATGGAAATGACGGCATCCGACAGTCTTCATGGGTGCGTGGGAGAGATGTCAATGGTTTGGCGGAATGGTTCAGAGACGCTCAAAGGCTCGGTTTGGATCGATGGAAAAATCAGCTCGATCGAAACGGCGACCATTCCGATCACCGACAGAGGTTTGCTTTTTGGTCATGCCATATTTGAAACAATGCTTGCACTGGGTGGTGACCTTGTTCTTTGGGAAGAACACTTGGCAAGGCTTCGCGCAGGCGCACTGCGTGCGAGGTTGGGTTGCCCTGGCGAATCGACACTGAGACACGCATTACAGGAATGCATGAGCCATTTCAGGAACTCAGTCGATTTAGCACTTTCAAAAAGATTTTCCGTCAGACTCATTCTGACGGGCGGCGATGGACTTTCGCTTCAGCCCCGCAGAGATGAACAAGGTCTTCTTTCCGCAGCCAGGATCATCGTCATTTGTCGGCCCGCCACCGGACCTTCGGAAGAGACTCGCAAGCGTGGTTTTGCGCTCAAAAGTTGCCCTGATGAACGATCGAAAGAGTTGGTCGACATCAAGAGCTGTTCTTATCTTTGGAACCTGATGTGTCTTGACGACGCGATCATAGAAGGATTCGACGATGCCTTGTTGGTTAATCCCGATGGCGAGATTTCTGAAGCAACGACAGCCAGCTTCGTTTGGATGACAAAAGGGGAAAAGGTTTTGTGCTCTGCCCCGCAAGAAAACAATGTGTTGCCGGGAACAACGCTTTTGTGCCTGCAAAATGCTCTGGCGGCTTTGGGTCATGACATCCGTTGGCAAGCGCTCAAGCTTGGTCGCTATGAAGACGTGCTTGCATGTGCCTTGGTTTCGTCGGTGCGCGGGCTTGTTCCTGTTGGCCGTATTGATGATTTCGAGTTCGATGTCGACGCGGCACGCGAGACTTTTGAACTCTGGAACGAAGCTTTGCTCAACGAGCAGCTCAGGAGCTGTGAATCTCTACTGAAGTGATTTTGTCACCCGAGGATAAAATTCGTCCCGATTGTTCTGCGCTGTCGACGAGCGAGAGTTCGCGATTCTGCCAGTCGTAAACACGAACCACGAATCTGTAATTGAATATGGCTCTTTTCTTGACCATGACTTCGCGTGGTGCTCCGTCCATTGAAGGTAGCTTGAGGATGTGCCGGCTGTCGTCCATGCTGTGGAGAATTTCGTCGAGTGGAAGTCTCCAGGTTTGTTTGATGATTCGCGCCGCAGTCTCGCTTGCTTCCGGCGAGATGTGAAAAGACTCCCAAACTTTGAATGACAATCCCGATTTGACTTTATCCCATCTGGTTTCCCGTTCGATGGCTGCAACATCAATCTTGTGTGCTGTTTTGCTGTTGTCGTCTTTAACCAATTGATAACACTGACCAAGCCATTTTCCAGCATAAAGATTGAACTTTGCCCGCAGGCGTTCTTTCATCCATTCCTTCAGACGGTCTTTCAGCACGTAAACGATGACGTTGCCGGCTGCAAAGATTGTGAATGCAACTGCCCCGCTTTCCTGAAGTGTTGATGCCTCGAGTCCTTGATAGCGGATCCACATGTATGTGCCCAAGAACGCAAATGCAGCCGAAACTGCCGCCGCGCTTCCGCCAATCCAGAAGTCGACCTTTTTTTCATTTGGAATCAAATCTGTCTTGAGGTCCCAATACGTATAATGCAGACGCTTGAGTTCGCGCAGACGTTCAAAATAGTCGGCAGCCATTTGCGGATCGGCTGCAACATCGGTGAGTGACGACAGCTTGCACATCAAGCGCCATTCGCTCACAATCCGCGCCCATTCCGAAAGCCAATTTTGCTCTGCAGAAACTCGTCGGACGTTGAGTTTGGTTACTGCCATTGCAGCATCAAGATCCGCCTTTGAACCAATACTTCCCGAGCGAAGCACTGCGAAATGACTCTCGTAGGCCTCGTAGGCATCTTTGAACAAGCTCTGCAATTCGCCAATAGTTTGCGTGGAAAGCATCAGCACAAATTCCGCAAGATCAGCCAATGGCAACGTGAAATCATCGCGGGCGTGCGACTTGCCCGAGTTGGCGGCAAGCTCATTCAGCGATTTGTGTTCTTTCGCACAAAGCGTGTCCCATGTGTGGTGCGCAAGTATGATTCTGTATGCAGATCGCAAACTGCTGAGCAGCTCACGCTTGGCGGCGAAATAGAGATTCCAGGCAGTTCCCTTGTCGACTTCTGCTGCCAACATGATCTTTTTGATTTGCGAACGACAGCGCTTGAGGTCGGACTGGAAGATGATTCCAAGCCGCGGAAGAAAAGCCTCGCTCCAGTAGTCTTTTGCTTTATGCAAAAAGAACTTTCTGGCCCGTGGAACAATTTCGGTTTCAAGACTTTCTTCATCATGTGAATCTTTGCCCAAGACTCCGAGGAGCCAAAGAGTGTCACGGTGAAAGATGAGTGATTGAAAGCGCACTGACGAGGCGCTGTCTGCAAAACTCAGACGTGTTGTCGAAAGATTCGCTTCAGAAAGTGCATCCCTGGCAGCACCGGGAACCTTGTCACTTGGAAAAAGCAGCTCGAACTCGCTTTCGATGCGTTGTCCGGAACTCAATGGAAAATGGTACGACCATTCAATCGAGTAATTCCCGTGCGGTTCCACATGCGGATTGATCTGTACCTTTTGAAAAGTGGACGAACTCACGGATGATGTGTTCATATCAATGCACGCTTCCACAAGCACAAAGGAACTGATGTGTGAGAGTGATTGCCGGCAAGTACAAGCGTCGTCTCCTCAAGACTCTCTCGGGAACGGACGTCACGCGTCCGACCTCGGATCGGGTCAAAGAAAGTCTATTTAATATGTTATCACCCGAGATCGATGGTGCAATCGTATGGGATTTGTTTGCCGGGAGTGGGGCGCTTGGCATTGAATCGCTGAGTCGTGGTGCATCTCATGTGACTTTCGTGGAACAGTCGGCAGATGCGCGAAAGATTATTCTTGAAAATCTCAAAACCTTGAATATTCCGCCAGAGAGTTATGCAGTTATAAATACAAGTGTGGACGATTTTTTGGGTAAATTGTCGAGCGGGCAGCAAGCAGGCAAGGAAAAATCTGCCTCCCCTGTGTCCATTGTGTTGGCGGATCCTCCCTACCATTCCTCTTGGTATGATGGAGCATTGAACGGATTGGCACTTTCTGGAGCCTGCACGGACGGTTGTCTGGTTGTTCTTGAAATGAAAGCTGATCGAGAAGTTCATCTTCCAGAAGGCAAAGCCTGGTTGCTGGAAGATGAACGTAAATATGGGATTACAAAATTGCAGTTCTGGCGATTTTCCAAATCGGGGGTCTGATTTATGGCAAACTTTGGCAAACAAATGCGACTGAAAGGCATTTTGTTTTCAGCCATATTCATGAGTCTTGTCGGGTGTGCAACAACCAATCCACAACAAGAAACAACCCGCTATGTGATTGATGGCAATGCTGCGGCCTTGCGCGGTGATTATGCGTCGTCCGCAAACCTGTATGAATCCGCTTTGCGGGTTGCTCCTTCGAACATGTCAGCAAAAAGAAATCTCGGCATCGTTCTTGTAAAGATGGGAGATTACAAGCGCGCAATCAAAACTCTTGCGGCAGTTCAAAACGATTACAAAGAAGATGTTGAAGTTTTTTACTTCATGGGCGAAGCAGCGCGCGGTTCCAATGATTTCAAGGGGGCTTTGGGTCACTACAACAAAGCCGCCAAAATAAGCCCTCAGGACTTGCGAGTTCAAAAGGCTATTTCGTGGTGTTACTTTCGGATTAGTGCTCTCGACAAGGCGCTCAACCTGGTTCAGAGTCTCCAGCGCAGCA
>JBDLRR010000316.1:0-7535 GCA_039799985.1 Pseudomonadota bacterium
CAACTCCGGCTCATTCACCTCGAAATCATGACGGCAGAAAAAGACAAACTGGCCAACAACGATCGTTCGGCATCAGGCCAGCAATTCCTGGGAACAGAAGCGGAATTCACTGAATCAGCGAGCCAAGATCCACATCTTTGGAGCAACGACAAACGCGAGTTTTGGAAAGACGAACTCGACAGCTTCGTTTTCAAGAAAACATCAACTTGCAATCAACCTGAAGGAGAGGTGTCGCGCCATGCAGAGAAATAAACGACTGATTCCGTGTCTTGGAATGGCTGCCTTGCTTGTGGCTGCTTTAGAGGATGAAGCCCAGGCAAGACAGAACCCAGGAAAAGTTCAAGCCGCGATGGAAAGCAAAGCGACTCTTCCATCAAACACAGACCCTGCAGCAGCAATGAACAGCTGGCAAGGCGTTGCAGCTCCGCGCGTGCTGCAATCCAAAACGACAGCCGTACAGCCAAGCGGATTGTCGGCAATCGAAAGTCTCAAACAGCAAACGTCACAGTTTACAAAGTCTCTTCGTTCTTCAAGCGGTATCTCGGAAGGCCGTTTCGAAGCACCTGGACTTTTTGATTTTGCCAAATTCATGCGGCAAGCAGACGACCAAGCCGGCAAACAATCTTCGCGCGAAGAAGAAATCGAAAGCCTCCGCTTTGCGACCATTCAAAGTATTGAAAAAATTCTTCGCCAACCAACAAACCCCAACCAACGGATTGATCTTCTTCTCAGGTTGGCAGAATTGCACTCGGAACGGCACACCTATTTTCTCATCCGGGAAATGAACCAATACGAGGCTGCACATACAAAATGGCTCAACAATCATCGCAGTGGGCCCGAGCCAAAAATTTCCCAAGTGCAGTCCATGCAATCCTTGAACTCAGCAACACAAATTCTGAGAAACGTTGTCAATCAATTTCCCAATCACAACCGCACTCCAGACGCACTTTATCAACTCGGATTTTTGTTGACAGAAATGAAAAGCGACAGTGCTTCACCATATTTTCAAAGGCTCATTGATCGATTCCCGAAGTCAAACTTTATACCGGATGCCAATCTGGCATTGGGAGAGTTTTACTTCAGCCGCAACAAGTTCAACGACGCACAAACTTACTACCAAAAAGTGCTCAATTTCCGCAGCCACCGGGCTTATCCCTATGCCGTTTACAAACTTGGCTGGACATTTTTCAACATCCGCGGAACCGACGAAGAAACAACAAAAAACCTGCAAAAGTCACTAACTGCGTTCAAGTTGCTTGAAAAATTCATTCAGGAAAGTGGTTCCAGCAAGAAACTATCACTTCTGCGCAAAGACGCACTGCGTGACATGGTTCTTGTTTATGCTGAACTGGGGGATATCGACGAGGCCCAGAAATATTTCAAGTCGATGAACGAAACAGGACTTTACGTATCGTTGCTTGAAAGACTGGCTTGGTTGCATACCGATGGCGGACGCAATCGCGAAGCAATCGAGATTTACGCGCGCCTTTTGAAAGAAGGTCCCTCAGGAAGCAAAAATCCACAGTACCTCGTCCGTTTGGCCGCATTGTTTGAAAAAGACAATCAGCGGGACCAGATGGTCGAAAGTCTTCAGCAGATGGCTGACATGGCCAGTTCAGAATCGCAGTGGTGGAAGTCACAACCCGCTGGAGCTGATCGCGACAACAGTAAAAAACTTGTTACCTCCGAGGCGAATCTTTGGAGCCTGAGACTGCATTCCGAGTTCCAGAAGAGCAAAAACAAAGCCACAGCCCGTCAAGCTCTGGCGCTTTATGACGTCACCCTGCGGCATCAGGCAGAATCATTGGAAATGTTCTCTACACTGTTCAACAAAGCACAACTGAACACGAGCCTGGAAGAACACGAAAAAGCCATCGAAGGCTATGGACATGCAGCCTGGCTCGACAAAAAGCTCGGGCTCAAGCGACCAGAAACCAAAATTGCCCTCGAAAATGCGATTGCCGAAAGTGACATCCTCATTCAGCGCCGTGGAACTCCACCGGGAGTTACCAACGGAGTCATTCCTCAGCTTGAGGCAAGACTCGTCAAACTCATCGATTTGCATTCGGCAATGTTCCCGAAAGACAGCGAACGCACTGCGTTGTTGCACAGGGCTGCCCTGATTCATTACCAGGCCGGACAAATCGCCCAGGCGAGCCAACGATGGAGCTCACTGGCCAAGGAAAGTCCGCAAAGTCCGTTTGTGAGCGAAGGGCTTCGCCTTGTCATCAAGCGCTCGTACGATGCCGCGAATTGGCAAAAAGCGGCAACTGACGCCAAGGCATTCCTGGCCATTCCCGGTGTTTCCGCCGCACCCGTCGGAGCGCAAATCGGCAAGCTCATGCGCGTTGCCTTGTTTCAACAAGGTTTGCAAATGGAGAAAAACGGAAAACACGTTGATGCGGCGCGTCAATTCGTCACTTACCAAAAGGATTTCCCGACCGACTCTGATGCCGGCAAAGCCTTGGTGAATGCTGCAAACAATTATTTCAAGGCGAACCGCCCTGAGGAAGCTCTGGCCAGTCTGAAACTTTTCGTTTCGACCTATCCGAGCTCGGAATATCAATCCAGAGCGCTCGAAATGATGGCCATGACTGCTGAAGGTATGGCTCGCTTTGGTGACGCAGCGTCAGCATATGAACAATTGGCAATTCGCAGAACCAACAAAGAAACCTTTGCACAGGAAATTGCACACGCTGCCGAGCTTCGACTTGCCGACAACAACCCTGGCAAGGCTGTTGCAAACGCAGAGGCTGCGATTCCTCACCTCAAGCGTCCGGCTGAGGTGTGCGAGATGTTCAAAGTGGTTTTGGATTCGCAAAACATGATGCGCTCAACAGTCATGCTCTCAACTGCACTGAATGCAAATCAACGCTGCCAGAACACGTCGCCCGAGTGGGGAATTTATTTTTCAGGCCAGGCTGCTCAGCTGAGTTTGTCTGCAGGCCAAGCGACTGAAGCTGCAAAGATGGCAGCGGCAACGCTGGCGCGCGGAAAAATCTTTGCCGGCAAACTTCAAAGTCCATGGGCGTTTGAAGGTTTGCGGATGGCAGGGCAGGTCCAGCTCTCGCTGCTGGAAGGACAAAGCCGCCAATTGTTGACTCGCCGTGTTTCAAATGGAGACGCAATCCAAAGCGAATTTGCCTCCATTCGCAATGATGCGCAGCGCCTTGCTCAGCAGTACGTGCAACTTTCCCAATCGGGTCAGGTGGAAGCTGCTGTTGGAGCTTTGTATCGCGTGGCCGAAATTCAAGAAGGACTGGCATTGATTCTGATGCAAGCTCCCACACCCCAAGGAAGCTCGCCTTCTGAATCCGAAACATTCAAAGCCCGCATTGAGAAAATTGCACTTCCTCTTCAAGAAGAGGCGGCCAAACTCTACACACAAGCTTTGGAAAAGGCCTCCGATGCAGAAGTCGTATCGCAATACACACACATGCTGAAAGACAAATTGGCCTCAATCCGGCCCGGAGAATTCCGAAAATCAATCGAGACCATGCCGCGTCCCTCATATTTCGCGCATGAACTTCCGCTCAACAATGAGGTGAAAGGAGTTGTTCAGGAAAATTGAATCCGACGTTTCCAGCTTTTAAAAAAATAGACTCAGGCTTTATAGAGGAACATTGCCATGAGAACACAAAACAAAGTGCCATTCAGGCTCAAAGTTGCCATGCTGACAGGCGCGCTTGTTGCCGTCGGTTGCCAAACAACACGCCTTCCAACTGCAATTCGCAGCGCAGACAATTCATCGCTGCTGGTTCAGGTCAGCGAAGATTCAAGCAGTCTCATGTGGAACGAGGGGCGTCCGAAGGACATCGAAAAGCTCAGCCGCTCTGCAGGAGATTCAAAAAACGGACATGATCAAAACTCGCTCCAGACCCGCGCTGAATTGCTGTTGGTCGGGCACATGACACGCGATGCTGCTGAACAAGCAAGAGTCATCCTCAAGCGCGACCTGCGCAACGTTCGCGCCCTCAAGACACTCATCAAGGCAGCCCTCATCGAACGCCGTCCGCACGAGGCTCTTGTATTGGTTGGAAATGCATCCAACTTGTCTGCTTCAGATGCTGAATTGTTTTCATTCGAAGGGCTCGCCCAGTTCCAACTCAACAATCCTTTGTATGCAAAAGCTCTTTGGAACAAAGCCCTCAGCCTCGACCCGAATCATATCCCGACCTTGATGAACACGGGAGTGCTATTGTTTAAAAATGGTCACAGCAAAAAAGCAGGCGCATTGTTTGATAGAGTCCTGACTATTCAACCTCAACACCTGGATGCTCAGGTGGGTCGTGCTCTGGTTATGAGCTCGGAAGGACAATCCGAGGAAGCAGTTGCTTCGCTTGATGAAATTCTCAAACGCTCGGGCGAAAACGCTTTGGTCTTGGAAAATCTTGCAAACATCAGTCGTGACAGGCTGAAAGACTACAAGCGGGCTGCGCGTTACGTTGACCGCACGCTCGCAATGGGCAAAGTTGACCGCAGAACCATCGAAACTGCTGTCGGGATGAAACAAGAATTGCGCCGTTTGATGGCAACGCAAGAAAAGAATTTGTCGGATGAAAATCTGCGCGAAATGGCCTCGCGCTCACCTCAATCGAATGGCGGAACTGCTGGTGAAATGGCTTCAACCGAAGCAAATTCAATGACCAGCGACCTTCAAAAAATGGAGGACAGCATCAAATGAGCATCAATCATCTGTCGGGACGGCAATTCCGCAATCCCATCGAAAAAATGTTGCCATGGTTGAGGCTCGTACTTCTTTCAATCGCTGTGGTGATCGTCCTCCGGGCTGGATTGGCGCGGGCCGAATCAACCCAGGAAAACACCCCCACGTCCACGAGCTCGTCGATGGAAAGCAGTGCACAAGTGAAAGTGACACGTGATGCCCGAGGACGAAAAGTTCAACACATCGACTTCAATGAAACCACCATCGAGGGCAAAGCTCGCACTCCAGATGGTTTTGTTATCCAAAGCCGGACGCCAGGACGCTTCAAGTCTCTCATTGAATTGCGAAGTCACTTCCGCGACAACATCAAGGTTCATGCGCTCGAAGCCTCCAGCGCCGTCGGATTGGGCGATTAAATCATTCTCCCCACTTGCAATTTCCTGAACGCTGTCTCTAAAATCATTAGAGACAGCTTAATTTATAAGCAGTGCAAAGGATGGTTTACAAAAAGTCGCAAGTGGTGCATAACGTCGCCCCAAAGCGTCTCGAACAATAAAGATAATAGCTATAAGCGCAGCAGGAGGTTGCTGATATGGCGGCAAAGGTCTCGAAAGAAGCACAAGAACTCACTCCCGACGAAGTTCTGAAGCTGAAAGAGGTCCTATTGAAAACGAGGGAAGGTCTTCACGAGAAATCCCGCGAACGTAAGGCTGAAGGAATGTATGAAATCAGCCGCGACGACCTGGCAGACGAAGCCGATCTGGCTTCCGTCGAGACCGCTCAGGATGTTGGCATGAAGTTGGCAGAACACGACAGGCACAAGCTCAACCTGGTTGAGAAGGCCCTCAAGAAGATCGAGGCCAACGACGGCTCATTTGGTCTTTGTGAAGGAACCGGCGAACCCATCGGCTACAGAAGGTTGGAAGTACAACCATGGGTACTTTATTCACTTCGGTATCAGGAAGAGCTCGAACGCGGCCGCAGAGCGTAAGGCAGACGTATCGTGGGCTTGAGCCAAAGGTCTGGGTCGGGTGATTCCCCTTGCGTGGATCTTCCTGCTGCCCCGTTCCCGAAGGCCTCTTACCCAAGACTCATGCGGCAAACGCGCTGAGCGGGTCCAGCCAACTGCAGGGATTCGCTTTTGACCGAAATAGTAATCACGCCACCTGGCATTGAAAAGCTCTCTGGTTGTCCTGCCCGAGAGCTTTTTGCATTTTCCAGGGCAACTTTCATTGCACAGCCACCCGAGCCGCAGCATTGCGTCAAGCCTGCGCCACGCTCAAACACAATCGCATTCAATGGCTGCCCGCCTTGAATCTGCTCTTCATTCGGCAGTTCAACAAAACCAATATTTGACAACGGAATGTTGAGCGACTGGCAAATTGTTTCGGTTTGCAAAAGAGTGCCAAGTTCAACAAAATGCTCGGTCGAGAATTTGCGAAAACTGTTGGGCTTGAGACTCAGCACGAGATGCGGATTGGCCAGTTCAACGAAGGTGACACCGTGCAAGACAGACAAGAGAATCTCTTGTGCCACCGTTCCACCAATGAAGGCCGCGTTGTTCAAGGCAGAGAGTGAGATGGACTTGACCTTCACGACCCTGCCCATTTCAACTTGCGATCGAAAACAAAGTCCACCCGGTTCCTCGAGAGAACATTCAAGCAATCTTGCAAAGACTTTGTTTTCCTGAACAGGTTGCTCTTCACGAATGCTGAGTGTGTAGACTGGCAATTCGCTTGTTCCACTCCAAAGCATGTTCGCCAAGCACAACCCGGCGAGGCATCGAAGTGCATTTCCGCACGTTCCGGCCCGAGAACCGTCGCTGTTCCAAATCGCAGCGCAGACACCGCCCGAAGGGCCCTTCATCCAAAGAACAAGTCCGTCTGCTCCAAGACCTGTGGCACGATGACAAATTTCAACTGCAACCTCGGCCACCGAGGCTTCATCACGCCCAATCTCGAGAGCGCTCAAAAAAGCGCCGGCTTCCGCAAAAATGAAATCGTTGCGCGCGCCGTGCCATTTTTCGAGTTCAACGCCCGAGCGCAGTGAACCAAAAAGCAGACTCATTATTCAGACACTTCAATCACAACATCGCCCAAAACACGGCATTGGCAGGCGAGGCGTTCATCATCGCGGGCCGCCATGGTCTCGAGGAAGTCACGCTCATGTTCTTCCATTGGACTCAAATGTTGTGGGTGTTCAACAACCCGAATCATGCAGGCGCCGCAGGCGCCATCGCGGCAACCAAACAAGATGCTGGTGTCGTGGTGTTCGCAGACATCAATGATTGCTGAATTCTTTTCGACCTCGATGGTCTTTTTATCCGTTTTGATCGTGAGTACAGGCATGTCACCCTCCCGGCCGGTAAACAAGCGAGTCCAATTAATTCAGGGACTCCGCACAGATGGGACTTTAGGCATAAACCCTGTCCCGATTCAACCGATATAACGCGGGAATAGGGGATCTTCGGATGAGGCACACATGGCCAAGGACCTGAGAAGCTTACTGGAACCGGCAAACAAGGGCGCTGCATCGGCGGCAACCACAGCCCCCCTGGCTCAAAGACGCAATCTCATGAGTCCGGGAGAGCCTCGTGTATTTCGGGTAAAGTCCGGATATGTTTGTGGTCTTTGTGGCCGGCTGCATTCCGGGCTGGAACCCGCCTTCAACTGCCTGGGCCGCTGCACAATTGAGCTGAGACTCCGCAGCCCTTCCGGCAGAACCAGCGGTGACGCCCCAAGCCATCATGCCTGCACGGCCTGCGGCCGCGGCTTTGCCAACGCCGATGATGCCGAGGAATGTTTTGAACGCTGCCTGGTGAGATTGAAACCTACACCACAGTTCGAAGCAGCACTGCGGCGTGTCCAGA
>JBDLRR010000317.1:0-6477 GCA_039799985.1 Pseudomonadota bacterium
CAGATTCGTGAGAAAATAGGTCCGACCATGAACTGAGGGACAAAGCATGTCACGCGAACAGAAACAAAATCAGGACCAAACCTGGCTCTCACGCGAAGATCTCCAGGACATCGCCAAAATAGGTGGTGATTTGCTCAAGCGAACAGTCAGCTCAGGAATCGATGTCCTGAAAGATGTGACCGACACACTGCCCAAAGACGCACAGCAGATTATTTCCCGCAGCCGGGAAGAAGTCCTCAAGGGAATTTCGCGAGAATTTGCACAAAATCTGGTTTCGCTGGCGGTCGACAAATTGTTTGCCGCTGTGAGAACTCATCGGCTCGACATTTCCATCCGGGTCCGCAAAGATTCGGAAAAAGAAACCGCCGTGACAGAGAACAGGCAAGAGACCAAACAGAACCAAGGACAAGAGAACGATTCCAATCGTCATTCGCCTAAAAGGAATCATCCCGGTCGGAATCATCATCCGTGATTTGAATTGTTGACGTTGGCGGTCGGCCACCATTTTTTATGATCTGCTCGATTACGGGCCTGCAGCGTGTTGCTCCACACCCACCGCTGCCGCTGCCGGTCGCCTTGTTGACTTCTTCAACTGTCGAACATCCTGCCTGAACGGCATCACAGATGCGCGACATTTTGATACCCTTGCAGATACAGACAACCCGCACGCGGGCCTTGATTTCTTCGAGGGTGAGTTTCTTGCTGTCGGACATTCACTTTTTCGCAGGGAATTTTCGTTCCCCGACATCCTTGCAATAGTCTTGAACCGCGCCAACAACTATCTTTTCGAGTTCAGCGAAGTGCTTCAAGAACTTGGGTTTGAAATCGAGATTCATGCCAAGCATATCCTGCAAAACCAAAATCTGCCCGTCACACTCATTGCCCGAGCCAATTCCAATCGTGGGAACGGAACACTGGGACGTCACATAGGCAGCAGTCTGCTCATCAACCAACTCAAGCACGACGGCAAAACAGCCAGCTTCGACCAAACGCCGAACATCTTCTGCAAGACGTGCTCGCGATTCCTGGGTCTTGCCCTGAATACGATATCCACCCAAGGCATGAACACTCTGCGGGATCAGCCCAACATGACCCATGACCGGAATTCCATGCGTCGTCAGGCGCTCGATTTGTCTGCAAATTTCGGGACTGGCGCCCTCGATTTTGACAGCCTCTGCTCCCGACCGCATAAGCTTTTCGACGTCCTGGAAGAGTCGCTGATCAGCAAAACCGGCGCTGGCAAAGGGTACGTCTGCCACCAGCAAAGGTGTTCGCAGAACGCGTGCGACACAGCGGGTGTGATAGGCGATGTCTTCGGCGGTCACAGTGACGGTTGAATCGCCACCTTGCATGACGTGCCCCAAGCTGTCGCCGACCAGCACAACGTCGATATCGGATTTTTCGAGAAGACGCGCAAAGGTCGCGTCATAGCAGGTCAGGGCTTTGAGAGGTTCGCCCCCTTTGCGGTTCAGGATATCTGGCACCCTGCGCTTTTTGCGTTGCGCCGATTGCTCGTTGTTTGCAGCATAAGACATGATGACCCTCGCTCATCTGACCATCAAGTGGACACTCCAAATTCCTTACCATACAACTTGCGCCTGGGCATCGTGCTTTCTGAAAAACACCAACACTGAGGGGATTCATGACCACGACCGGCAGCACCCTTTTTTGGACGGTGGACTCGCCTTTCTGCAGAATCGTGCTCTGGGCCTTGTGCGAGAGCAATGACGAGCTGGTCTTGCCGGTGCATTTGAGCTGGACAGACCTGAATGACAAGCTCGTGGCCGAAAAGCGACTGGGTCCGGAGCGAACTGTTCCCTGTCTGTCAGAGCACCAGTCCATGATCACCTCCGACAGCCTGAGGATTCTTGCCAGTCTCCAAAAAGAATCATTCCTTGAATGGCTGATGAGCCTCGATGGGGCGCTCTACCGATGCTGCGAAGGCCAGTGGGGACGCGTGATGTATTCACTTTACGATGGTCTTGAGCAAAACAAAGTCCGGCCACTTTGGTTACAGGCCATTGAATCCACCGAACGTCTTGTCAACCTGCACGACGAAAAGCAGCATGATTTGCTGAAGGTGAGTTTGGGAAAAATTGCTCTGCACACATTTGCAAGCTTTGTTGTAGGTCTCATGCCGGAATGGCGGAGCGACATGCCGAAGTCGCTGAAACAACTTCTTGCCAGCCTCGAGCAAACTGCGTCCTTCGCAAAAATGCAGGCGCATCTGAATACACAGCATCACTTGATACGTTGCGATGCCTTTTCGCGATCGGTTGCAGAAGAATGTTCGTCTACCGAGGAAGCGCGATAACACAGAGCCCCTGCACCCATCATCAAAGGGCGAATCCTGTCAGCCGGAATCGCAAAATTGATGTTCTGCGCCCCTGCTTCGTTCAAATAGCCAAAGATGATGCCCAGGAGATTTCCACGCTCATCAAATAACGCACCACCACTGCTGCCCTTTGAAATGGGTGCATCAAACTGAATCAGGTCGGGGCGCAATCCACTCAAAAGTCCTTGAGCAATTGTTCTGGTCATGCGCTCAGGATTGGCCAGTGCAAAAATACGGCTGCCTGTTTCCGGAACCGGTCCTGTTGTCGCAACCGGCAATGGTGCAAAACCAATCACCCCGTTCAGAGTCAATTCCGCGGGTTCAACAGGCACAAAATAAATCGCAAGGTCAACGCTGTTGTCGGTCGGAAAGCAAACTCCGGCAATCGTCTTTTTGAACAGAGTTTGGCCGCGCTGATCAACACCGTAGCCAATCTCCATGCGACGTGTTCCTTCCATCACATGAGCGTTCGACACGACGACCAGATAGGAGCCCGGAGCAAGAGAAGTGATCTCCTGTTGGCTGTGGGAATTGCTTGTTGCCGGGTTATCGCCGGTGTTGCTGCCCGTACCCATGGCGGCTGAAGGGGATATCGGCGACTGAGCCATGAATGGATAATTGACCTGCAAATCCTGAATAGATGTGCGCAAAATCGCGTCTTCGGTCCGGTTCCAGAGCGTCCCCAAAATAACACCGGAGCCGTAGTTGCCGTCACCAATAATCTCGACCAACGACGAACTGCGGGCTTTGAAAATTTCGCGACCATCCATTGCCGGAGGCAGGGGAGAAATTGAAGAGGGCGCTGGTGATTGGCTTGTCGGTGTTACCCCAAACACGCTCGAACCCGACACTGTTCCAATGGGCGACTGCGCAGGTTGAACCGGCAGCGGCGCGGACTGTGACGGCTGGGCTCCAGAAACGACAGCTTGATTGGAATGAACTCCAGATGACTGAGGAACCGCAGGAATGGCCACAGATTGACTGGAACTTTCGCCTGACGAAATTTGCTGCTGCATTTGGCCGGCACCGGAGGCAATGTGCGGAGTGGTTTCAAGCTCGCTTTTGATGAACCCGCGTCGCTTGAGTTCCGACAAATTGCTGAACGCCGCATCGTAACCCAGGCTTGCCGCTTTTCGGTACCACATCACCGCCATTGGCAGGTCTTTTGCCGAAGCATCGTCCGACCACAGCGGGTCGCACATCAACCCGAGCATGTTCATCGCACGCGCGTCTCCGGATTCGGCAGCACGTGTCAAATATTGCTTCGCCAAAGATCGATCCCGCGCAACCTGATCGCCCAGAAAATAGCGCAAGCCCAGAGAGTAAGCGGCACGCGGATCACCGGCGTCCGCCCTCGTCCGCAAATCTGCGACAGACATTGCATTGAGCACAGGAGCAGCAGAAACGGTTGCGGGAGAAGCAGAATCCGCGTGCAGACCTTCGCCGTTCGCAACGGCCGAAAAGACCAGCGTTGCAAACCAAAACGTTCGGCCACGTGGATTCAGCGATCGCATGATCAATCAAGTTCCCTTTTCGAGTTCGATCAGTCTTTGGATAGCCTTGTCGGCAATCTCGGCAAAACGCACTCTCATCGGATGCCCATTGACCATTGTGAGTGGCTGCCCGGAGTCTCCGGCCTGACGCAGTTCACCCGTCAGTGGCACATGACCCAAAACCGGAACCTCGAAACGGTTTGACACTTTTTCAGCACCGCCGTGACCGAAAATTTCGGATTCAACTCCACAGGCTGGGCAATGGAAAGAAGACATGTTTTCGACCACACCCAGAATTGGCACTTCCGTTTTTTGGAACATGACAATTCCCTTGACCGCATCCAACAGGGCAACATTTTGCGGTGTCGTGACGATCACCGAGCCCGCAATCGGCAAGCTCTGGACGAGCGTCAGCTGCGCATCACCGGTTCCCGGAGGAAGGTCGATGACCAGAAAATCAAGCTCGCCCCATTCGACGTCATAGAAAAATTGCTGCAAAGCTTTCATGACCATGGGTCCACGCCAAATCACGGCACTTTCCTCGGGTGCAAAAAAACCAAATGACATGATCTTGAGGCCAAACTTTTCGGGCGGAACAATTTTGTTGGATTCGTTGACTTGCGGATCCTCTTCGACGCCCAGCATCATGGGAATACTGGGGCCATAAATATCCGCGTCCAAAAGACCAACCTTGTATCCTTGGTTGTGAAGAGCCATGGCGAGGTTCACGCTCACCGTGCTCTTGCCGACCCCGCCTTTTCCGCTGGCAACCGCAATTACCCTGCGAACACCCGGAATGGCCCGCTTGCCGGACGAAGTCTTGCCTTGGCCTTTTTGGTCATGACCATGACTATGACCATGACTATGACCATGACTATGACCGTGGCTGTGATCATGTGAGTGATTGTGCGCACGACCGGTTGTCGGCGACGATGCCGATGGTTTTGCTTGCGACACGGAGGCAGTCTTGTCACGTCGCTCCATATAAATCTTCAACTCGCCCGCTTGACCAGGCATCGTCCGGACAGCCTCGCGGATAAAATTTTCAACCGCGAGTTTGCTTTGCAAAGATAGTCCGTCGCTGAAAAAACGGACCATGACCTGACCTTCGCCAGACTCAACAGAATTAAGACGATCTGACCAGGTGAACTCACCCAACTGCGTGCGCAAGACTTCTGGAAGATCGGCCTGCAAGCCACGCAGCGACAACAACAATTGTTCCATATTCATCACCAAACCTGCTCGATGCCTTTGACCTCGGGAACGAGATCCATCAACATTTTCTCGACTCCCTCGTAGAGAGTCAGTGCACTTGATGGGCAATGTGCACAAGCACCGACCAATCGAACTTTGACGATACCGTCTTCCACGTCGACCAGTTCAATGTCGCCGCCGTCGGCCTGCAGGGCCGGGCGAACCTTGGTTTCGATGATGTCCTGAATTTTGGCGATCATGGGGCTACCCCTTTGGTTGAATGGAGCACCGTAAAACAACGGTTCCCTCAGTCTTAACAACATAATCGTCAGAAACCATGGGTCAAGACTGAATTTTTTGAGGGGGTGAATGCTTTGTCCACCGGTTCCCGCATGTTACCCTTGAAGGAACAACAGCTTTGATTGCCCAGACTTGCACCACCCGGAGAGGATATGACCCGTTTGGTTCCTCAGCTCCAGACCGGATCCGCCCGCACGGCATTAGCGGCCTGTGCCCTTTGCACCCTCCCCGCCCAAGCGGCCAGCACCGAGGGGTTTGAGTTCGGTGGCTATTGGCGCGCCGGTTACAACACAGCATCAGCCGTGACGGCGCAAGAGCTCGTCACCCGAAAGCTCAGTTGGAAAGATTTCGTCGACACCCTTCAAGGGCTGACAGGCGAAGCTTCCGACAGCCAAGACCTGCCTGGTATCAAAACCACCCGTCACTCACGCAGCCCATCTTATTTTCAACTCAAACTTGGCCAGCGTTTCTCGAATGCAGTCGAGGCAAAACTCCGTCTCGACAGCTACGGGCCATTTGCGCACGACGTGTCGGATTCAAGTGCAGACACTTCAGCTAAAACCGCAGCCAACATTCGCGTTCGCGACCTCTACCTGACTGTTCCCTTGAGTCTTGAAAACACCCGACTGTGGGCCGGTTCAAGAATGCTCGAATACGAAGATTTGCGCCTTTTCGATGGCGGCAACCCTTTCGATCTCAACGCGTTTGGAGCCGGTGTCGAAGGGCCAAAGTTTGAAGCAATCCTGAGCTACAACAAAGCAACACGAACTGCGGTCGTGATTGGCTCCAACGGCCAACCTATTCCCAATCCGCAACAAAACGCGACTGTCGGCACCAAAGACGTGACCTTGCTGACCCGGTTTGAATTGAAACCCTGGAAAAATTTTCAAGTCAAACCGATGCTCAAATTCACCAATCACTCAGGAGCACCTGCGGACACTGTCAGCACGATCCAGCGCAAAGCCATCAATGGTTCTGTCGAGGCCACAGTGGGTGCCGTGATTGCCCGAACCGGGCGTCCTGGCTATTGGGGAAACACTGTCGTTGCGATACGCGAAACTCCATCAGGTTTGATTGGTCGAACCGACCAAAACGAAGGTGGCGGTGATGACGCCTACAAAAAAACAGCCCAGCAGACCAACATTGACAACGCAG
>JBDLRR010000318.1:0-14382 GCA_039799985.1 Pseudomonadota bacterium
TGAGCATGAAAGCGGAAAGGTTTTTGTTGGAGAAGAAGAATTCCTTCTGCGCTCGGGATTTACATTCGACAAATTCCATCTGGTCCGCAAGGTTGATGTGAATCAACCTTTTGAAGTCAGAATCCGTTATCGTTCGCAGCCCGTTGAAGGACTCGTTTTGCAACGGTTTGAAGCTGGCACTACTGAAATGGAGTTTTCGCTTCCCCAGAGGTCGGTGACACCTGGTCAGATTGCTGTTCTATATCGCGGTGATGAAGTTCTTGGAGGCGGATTCATCCAACGGGTCGCCAGCACATGACAGCTCAGCAAAACACGGCAGCACTTGCGGAATGGTTGAAGCCTTTGGATGAGTCGAGGCTGCGCAAGTTTTTTCCTGACCTGGATACGCGTGTTGCAGCGCTTGAAAGGGCACAAGGACATGATTATTCGAACAAGCGTTTTGCGGTTGTTTCATTGATTCACAGAAGTGCTTTGGTCTATTGGCCCAATGACAAATCGGCCATTTTCAGCAATGAGCGACTTGAATTTTTGGGTGACTCGTTTGTCAACTTTTTTGTTGCCTGTGAGGCCATGGCGTCATTTCCAAAAATGGCTGAAGGTGAACTCTCGCGACTCAGGGCTGCTCTTGTTGGAACAGAAAATCTTTCTGAGAAGGCACGCTCTATAGGTCTTAATGATCTTTTGATGTTTGGCCGAGGAGAAATTGCAAAAGGTGGATTTCGGTCAGAGAAACGCCAGAATATTCTCGCCGATGGGTTTGAGGCAGTCACTGCTGCATTGTTGCTGGACGCAGGTGAGCAGTGTGCCTGGGATTGGTTGCGCTCTTTGTTCGCTGCTGATCTTGTTGTTGCCGAGAGGACGCTGGGCGATTTCGATGTGAAGACTCGTTTCCAGCAGTGGACCCAGAGTGTTTGCGGACGCCCGCCGGTTTACCGGCTTGTGCGCACCATCTCGACGCCCCAGGAAAATCAGTTCGTTGTTGCAGGGTACATCGGAAAGACGGAGCTAGCCCGCGCTGGCGCGGCAAACAAGCGCGAGGCGAGCAAATTGGTGGCTGCCCGCATGCAAAAAATGATGGAATCGGGTGTCCTGACCGCTGAAATGGTCAAAAAGTATGCCCAGGAAAGCGATGTTCAAGAGGATGAATAAATGACAACCAAGAGATGTGGATATGTTGCTTTGTTGGGTCAGCCAAATGCCGGCAAGAGCACCCTGATGAATGCTTGTCTGGGTACAAAATTGGCTGTGGTGAGCGCAAAGCCTCAAACAACCAGAAACAAAATACTTGGAATTTGTCCCAACGGAGAAAGCCAGATTCTTTTTCTGGACACGCCGGGTATTCACAAAAGCACGGGCCTTCCAAAATTGAATCAACGCATGAACTCGACTGCCTGGTCGGTTTTGCAGGACGCTGATCTTGCCTGTTTTTTGGTTGACGCAAGCCTTGGCTGGACGGAAAATGATGATCTTTTTTTCAGCCAGTTGGTGCGTGAATCCAGCAAAAGCATTGTTGTCGTGGCCACCAAGACTGACAAGCTCAAAGCTGATATTATCAATGAGAATATCGATCAAATCAGCGAGCGTATGAAGCTTTGTATCGAGGCGAGCAAGGACAATCAGCCATCGCCATCAGAAGAAGGCGCCTCACGAATTGTGTCGTTGGTTCCGCTGGCAGTGTCTGCCAAGCGTCCCGAGGATGTGCGCGTCTTCAGGGATTTTCTTTCCGAGAGAATGCCCCAGGGTCCGTGGCTCTTTTCAGAAGACGATCTGACCGATCGACCTCAGCAATTCGTCTGCGGAGAATTGATCCGAGAACAGCTGTTTCGTCAGCTCGGACAAGAGTTGCCATACAGCGCAGCGGTCAAGGTTGAGCGCTTCGAGAACAAGGCTGGGATGACTGTCATTCAGTCGAGCATTATCGTTCACAAGGACAACCACAAGGCCATGGTGATCGGATCCAAAGGAGCGCGTGTCAAAGCCATCGGCACTGCAGCTCGGGAATCATTGGAGAAGCATTTGGGACGCAAAGTGCATCTTGAATTGTTTGTCAAGGTTCAGCCAAATTGGATTGATTCTGACAGCCTTCTGGCGGAATATGCCAGTCTTGATAAATTGGAAGAGTGATCGTTCTTGTTTTCGGGCCCAGCCTGTGTCAGTGTCGAAGGGTCTTGAGAACCGGGCCTGCATGCCAAGTCCAGTTCCCACACAGAGACAGAGACGCGCTTCAAGTCGTCCGGTTCCTTTGGTCCTGAGATCATCGGCAATTTAGCAGAGTTCTTGCAACGTCGGAAAGCGAAACCGACCTCACGCAGAACGCAATTTCTTTCGTTCCTCTCGGAGTTTTTTATCTGTGTTTATGATTTCAAGCCTTTTTTTGAACAGTGACGCCAAAGCGTCTGCACCTTCTCGTGCGCGAAAGCCAACCAGCCGCAAAGCCAAGGATGAAAAAGAAATCAAAGTCGACGCCGACCCGGTGCGGCTGGAGGCAAGTCACTCTGCGCAAGAGGAAGACCTTCAGACGACAGAGCGTAACTACACCACAGATAACTTTCAGGAGGAACCCACAGGAATGACTCAGCAGCAAAATTCGCAGCAGACATGGAATGAGGGAGCAGCCGGAAGTGTTCAACAGATGAACGAGGCGTATCCGGATCCTGCCGGTGGTGCAGATTTTGTTGGCGACGGTGCCTATTACGACGAAGAGAACTACAGCGACTCCGGCGAACAACAAGGACAAAGCCAAAATCAGATTCTTCTCACATTGAGCTACTCGTTGATGAATCATGTGCGACAGGTTGCGCGGATGGAGGGAGTTTTTCCTGAGGACATCCTGATTGAACTGATTGCTGAAGGTGTGACTCGTCGCGCTTTTGAGGATGCCCAGCGACCAGCACCAAGCCATCTCATGACGCGTACAGGATATGTTGCCCCAGATGCGAACGGCAACGTTCACCAACCCCAGTTGAGCCATCATGGCATGCAGGGAAATCAGCGCGGCAATCATCAAGGCAACAACAACCGCCGTTTTCATCAAAATAATCGCGGCAATCATTTTCAAGGGCAGGGCCAGGGCCAAGGTCAGGGCCGAAACCGTCAGAATCAATTCAGAAACAAGCAACGCAACGGAAAATAATTCTTCATGTCGTTGCGGCGTCGAGGTCATTTAAGAAAGATTGCGGTGACCGGCGGGATCGGATCTGGAAAATCCACGCTGGTTTCCGAGCTTTCGGCATTTGGTTATCCCGTATTTGATGCGGATGTTCTTGTGTCGAAGGTCGTAATTCAGGAACACGTCGTGCCGCAAATCAAGTCATTGCTTGGCGAAGACGCTTACACCCAGGATTCTAACGGAGTGGATGTTTATCAACGCGCCTGGGTTCGTGACCGGGTGTTTGGGGATTCGCGTCTTCGTTCTGGTCTCGAAAGTATTGTCCACCCCGAACTGACCAAAACGTTTGCTTCCATCTGTTCCAGGCTTGAAGAGCAGGCGGGCGGTATTTGGGTTTTCTATGAAGCTGCCTTGATTTTTGAAACAGGTCGGGAAAAAGATTTTGATGCGGTTGTGTCAGTTGTCGCAACCGATGAACTGCGCAAGTCTCGATTGATGAAATCGCGCAAGCTGTCAGAGGAAACTCTCTCGGCAATTTTTTCCGCTCAAGTGGGCGATGAATTGAGGCGCACAAAATCAAACTTTGTTGTGGAAAATTCGGCAGGATTGGCCGATCTCAGAAGCAAAACCTTAGTGCTTCTGGACAACTTGAGGAACTTTTTTCATCCGCAAGCTGGTTGACATCGTTTCGGCGCTGCGTTGGCGTTAATCTGGAAATGATTCGCATTCAGCTGGGGTGTTTTCATGTTTCAGGTATCATGCGCGGCGTGCAATGCGTCGTTCGAATACAACATCGACGACTACATTCACCTTTGCCCCTACTGCTCGACAGGGTTCATTCTCGACCTTGAAGAGGGCGCCAAAGACATCATTGGCGATCATTTTATTGTGCCCAACCGCCTTGATCGCGAACAAGTTGAATCTATTTTTTACGAATGGATCACCAAGCGATATCACAGGCCAGACCACGTCAAGAGTGAGTTCAAGATTCTGGGTTCTTACGGCATCAGCCTTCCCTATTGGGTTATTTCGGTCGAGGCGCACACATTCTGGAGTGGCCACAGCCAAAAGGCAAACCATTATCGTGGGCAAGGGAGCGAGTACGGTTCTCGCTTTTTGAAGGAAGAAAATCGCTTCAGTCGCAGGTATCGCTGGTCAATTCTTGGCAGAAAATCGCCCAAGGAACACTGGGGATTGGAAAGGCTTCACCATCCCAAAGAGGATGTGATTGTTGATTGGGATGGCTTCCCGCTTGACGAGACTCTTGGAGTCGTGAAGGGGGCTGCATCTGCAACGGTGTACGATGCAAGACAGTCGTTCAAGTTCGATCACGCAAACGGACTCACAATTTCGGGAGTGCAAGTCAAAGAGAGTTCTGCGATCGCGAGGGCAAAAGATCAAATCCAGGAATACCATCGGCGAATCGCAAAAACGAAAGTAGGAACTCTTTACGAGCATCGAACTGAAATCGAAATTGTCGGAATTCATCTCGTTCATTTGCCATATTTGGTTGTTCGTTATTCATTTGCACCAAAAAGCCCCTTCAGATTCATGACAACAGCGCGTGAAAGACGCCTGCTTGTTCAGGGACATTCGCTCGCAGTTCTGGAGGCCGAGCTTCCGTTGTCGAGCTCCGACAAGGTGATGACAAACCTGGTTGTGTGTGGCTCCTTGGCTGTGATCAGCTTGGGCGTCGCTTTGTTCTTTCATCCTCTGTTTTTCTTGGCGACGATCATTTTTTCTGCGGTCTGCGTGTTGTCGGCATGGAAGATTTTTGGACGCGAGAAGGTTGATGAAGATCTGGGCCGCGGCGCTGATCTCAAGGAACCTGTGTTTTGACTGACAGGGTGGGTATAAAGCGATGAAGCATTGCTCAATTAAATTTCTTCCCTCGATTGTGGTCTCGACACTGCTGGCAACGACGTTGTCGTGTGGAAAATCTTCCTCTACGAACAACACATCTGCCAATCCTACTCCGACGCCTGTCCCAACAGTCACAGAAGTGCCCGAGAGCGCACCTGTTTCGTTTTGGATGACTTCCAATCCAAAAGAGGGCGGAGGACCTGTTGCTTACCGTTATGATGGTACGGGGCGTTTGTCTCTCACCATCGACTTGCGAGAGAGTGGTTTGGATTATGGCCCAATCACGGCATTGCATTTTCTAGACGCGTCCACCTTGATGTTCTTCATCGATCCGGGTGTCGACAAAGAGACAATTGGAACATTCGACGTCAAAACGGGTTTAATCAAAAACAAAGCCTGGGGCTCTGAGACGTCGATCAAGACCGCATTCAAGGCAGCCCGTGCAAATTCTTTCGTGACCGGACTTCAAAATGGAGTATTGCACGCGCAAACGGCCAGCGGAATCAAGGCCATTCGATATGGTTCGGATGGAGGTCTGGCAGCTGAAGACTTCTACAATTCGACCTCAGCAGCAGCAACCGATTGCCCGGTGGGTACTGTGACTCAATCGAAGTTGGTTCAGGGTGGGGGCAACTTGTCATTGGGAGTGTTGGTTTCAGGCACTGCGACGCGCATCAACATCTTGTACTCACAGGGCGGAGAAGTGAAATGCCGATCTTCGCTTGACTATGCGCAAGGACCAGAGACGACCGCGCAACACAAAGCTGTCAATATCGAACAAATGCCGGATGGCAAGATCTACGTTTTATATCAGCACGAATCCACACCCCTGGTGATGCGCTATGATTTTGATGGGACGAGTCTGACAAATCCTAAGAAGGTTTACTCGGGAGTGAGCAACCTTGGAAAGACTCCGCTCGGACTCATCGCACGCACAAACAAGCGCTTGCTGATTGGTAGGCCTGATATTGGCGCGCTCGTCGAAATTCAACTCAAGAGCACCGAAGCCGCTGAACAAACCGACTTCTACAAGACAACATCGTTTGCAAAGGATCTGACAGCGCTGGTGGCAGAACCCGCACAATAATGAGTTCAGGGTCTGCTGACGACACCCAGACAGTTTGAAACGCGTCTTTCAAAAGGTTCGTTGAATGGTCTGCCGTTGACGAGCTTACCATTGAGAACCAGCCCTGAGCTGCCTCCACCATCCAAATTCAGTGCCCATGTTGCGCCCAATTGCTTCATCACACGCGTCGTGTTTGCCAGCGACAAGCCTGTGAGGTTTCCTTGGCGACCTTCGACAACGACCAGCCAGAGAATTGTTCGATCATCGTTGAGTCCAATGACTGTTCGCGGATGCTGAGTCGCACAGAAATCGGCGCATTCAAGATCATTTTCATTCTTCCACTCAAAGTCGGGGTCGAGGAGGATCTGCCATCCCCCAACCACTGTCGTCCAGTTCGGATTTGGCGCACTCACTTTGTTGTAGGGTTCGATGAAACAATCGTTGTCGTCGTCACATGCCAGAAATGACCATTCTTTGGTGTCGGCGGTTCCCGGCCAAATTTGTCCTTCTCCAATGGCAAGTCCGATCGGCTTTTTGTAGGCATCAAAGAAGTCACCATTGATGACAGCCAGGGCTCCGCTCTTTGCAGCAAATTCACTGGGCGTCATCCCTCGCTCATTGTTCGTGGACGCGCGCAGGGATATCTTCGGATTCGTCAGATCGATCTGTAGAATGTGGATTTTTTTATTGGAAAAAGTCGAATCCATCCAGTAGGAGATCCCGTTGGACTGCTCATGAGTGGTTTTTGCCAGCGAAGCTGAAGACATTGCGGCGTTGGCTGGGCCTGATGCAAAAATGCAGCTCAGCAGCGACACTGATAGAGTCCGCCAAATGAAGTTCTTCAACGACATGATTGTCACTCCGTGGATAGGGTATTGAATGCTATCTCAAATTAAAGCACAGGTGCCACAAGCTCTCAATGGTGCACGCTTCGACATCGCTGCGGCAACGTTGATCAACACTCTTTCCAGGAAAAAAATAAAGACAATCATTGATCGTGGTGGTGCATATCTCAACAAAAAACGCGTCGTGCTTGCAGGCAAAACTGTTGTTGCGGGTGATGTGATTGAATTGTTCTGGGATGAAGCCCGGCCGTTGAGTGGCAATGAGGTTTCCAGTCTGCCGGTCGCAATCATCGCCGAATTTGAAAACTATGTTGTGGTCAACAAGCCTGCCGGCTTGCCTTCTCAGGCAACGCTTTCGTCAACGCAAGACACCGTCATTCATGCATTGCAGATTCAATATCCAGACAAATTTTCGTCGGTTGAGCTTCACCTTGTTCACAGGCTAGACAAGGAAACCTCGGGCGTCATGTTGCTTGCCAAGAATAAAAAGACTCAACAGCAGTTGGAAAAATTGTTTCAGGATCGAAAAATTCGAAAGGTCTATCACGCCATCAGTTTTGGAATTCCAAGTCAAAAGGACGGTCTTTTGGAATGGCCGATCAGGCGCGACAGTTCGCGCGCGAACACTTACGTGGCCGTGATGTCACAGTCGAAAACGCGGAGTGCCTCATCGCATAGCAAGGAAGTGAAGTCGGCCAGAACCCGCTATGAGGTGCTCAAAACATTTCCAAAAATGAATGCAAGCTACATCGAATGTAAGCCGGAAACTGGCCGGACTCATCAAATCCGTGTTCATCTTCAGGCACTTGGAGTTCCTCTTTTTGGCGACAAAACCTATTCAAACAACGTGATTGGACACACATGCAGCCAATGGGCGGCCCGCCACATGCTTCATGCCAGCAGTCTCAGCTGGATCGAAATTGATGGTCGGACAGTTGCTTTCGAGGCGCCTTTCCCCGATGATTTTCGCGCTTGTTTAAACCGCCTCGAGCAGGAAGGGTCTCAATCATGAGTTACAAATTGATCAGTGTTCCCACTTCAGGACAAAAAATCACCGTCGATGCAAAAGGCCAGCTGAGTGTTCCTGCTGAGCCCATCATTCCTTTTATCCGTGGCGATGGAACCGGTCCCGATATCTGGGCTGCAAGCCAAATGGTTTTTGATGCTGCAGTGGCCAAGGCATACGGCGGCAAGCGTAAAATCCACTGGATGGAAGTTCCTGCCGGCGAAGCGTCTTTCCAAAAGAACAACGACTGGCTGCCACAGGAAACAGTTGACGCATTGCGGGAGTTCCGTGTGTCCATCAAAGGACCGCTGACAACGCCTGTGGGCGGAGGAATTCGCAGCCTCAACGTGACTCTGCGTCAGACTCTTGATCTTTATCAGTGTGTGCGTCCGGTCAAATGGTATCCAAACGTGCCAGCTCCCGTGCGTGAACCACAAAAGGTCGACATGGTGATTTTCCGCGAGAACACCGAAGATATCTACGCGGGGATTGAGTTCAAATCCGGCTCTTCCGAGGCGCTCAAGTTGCGCGATTTCCTCAAGACGACTTTCAACAAGACTGTGCGCGAGGACTCGGGTTTGGGCATCAAGCCTGTCAGCGAATTCGGTTCAAAGCGACTGGTGCGCGCTGCCATCCGTTATGCCATCGAAAACAAGAGAAAGAGCGTGACGCTGGTACACAAAGGCAACATCATGAAGTTCACCGAAGGTGCATTCCGTGATTGGGGTTACGCTGTTGCCAAAGAAGAATTCCGCGATTTTTGCGTGACTTGGGATGAATGTCAGGGTCAAGTTCCGGCCGGAAAAATCCTGGTCAAGGATGCGATTGCCGACAACATGTTCCAACAAGCATTGCTTCGTCCGGATGAATACGATGTCTTGGCAACGACCAACCTGAATGGTGACTACCTTTCGGACGCATTGGCTGCGCAGGTGGGTGGACTTGGAATTGCTCCTGGAGCAAATATTGGCGACGGCTTTGCAGTTTTCGAAGCAACTCACGGCACGGCGCCAAAGTATGCCGGCCAAGACAAGGTTAACCCTGGCAGCGTCATTCTTAGCGGAGTGATGATGTTTGATTACCTTGGTTGGAAGGAAGTTTGCTCGTTGATTGAGAAGGCTTTTGAGGCGACCCTGAAAGACAAAGTTGTGACCTACGATTTTGCGCGTCAGCTGGCAGGAGCCCGGGAAGTGAAGTGCAGCGAATTTGCTCGGGCCATTTGCGAGCATATGTAAATTACATTTGCTCTTCACGACCGAATAAAAAAGAGTCGCCGCAGTTCGCGTCGACTCGTTATTTTTTACGCAGCAAGAAAAAACTTCTCTCACGAGAAGAGCGGTTTTCCATCCTGTGAGTAGAGCTTGATGATGCTCGACCACTTGAAAGTTGAACCCACTTTTTGCACCAGGTTACAAATGGCGGAATCTGCTTCGGTACTGTTGTTCACTGGTTTTTCAAAGGTGTAGCGCGCGCACAACCAGCCAACGTCCAGAATGGTTTTTTCCAGCGCCGCGCCCTTGAGCTTGGTTCCTCGGCTCGAAATGTGCGACAACGTCAGTGATCCCACCTGCTTTGGCAAATCACACTCAAACGGTGCTTCAACGAATATATCAATTCCAGAAATCAATCTTTTGTCTGTTGTATTGGTCATGGCATTTCTTCCTCAGTTCTTCATGGCGCGGATGATGGCTTCAGCAAATTCCATTGTGCTTGCAGTTCCTTTGAGATCGCGCGTTAGCGATTTTCCTTCTGCGAGCACCTTCTGAAGTCCGCCTTCGATTCTCTCAGCCATTTTCAGTTCGCCCATGTGCTGGAGCATCATCACAGCCGAAAGAAGCAGAGCTGTTGGGTTGGCCTTGCCTTGACCGGCAATGTCGGGAGCCGAGCCATGAACGGCCTCAAAGACCGCTCCATTGTTGCCGATGTTGGCACCTGGAGCGACGCCCAATCCGCCAACGAGTCCCGCACACAAATCGGAAACGATATCGCCATACAGATTCGGCAGAACGAGAACGTCGAATTCTTCCGGACGGGTGACAAGCTGCATGCAGAGATTGTCGACGATGATGCTGTCAAATTTGAGGTCACTGAAATCTTTCGCAACCTCTTCGTGTGCGCGCAAAAAAAGTCCATCGGTCAACTTGTGGATGTTGGCCTTGTGAACGCAAGTCACACGTTTGCGTTTCAGCTTGCGTGCCATTTCAAAGGCATACCGAGCGACGCGCTCGCTGCCTTCCCACGTGATCACCTTCAGGCATTGAGCCACGTTGGGTGCGACCATGTGTTCGATGCCGGCATAGGTGTCTTCCGTGTTCTCCCGAACAATAATCATGTCGATGTTGTCGAAACGGGTTTTATAACCTGGCAAACTTTTTGCAGGACGCACATTGGCATACAAATCAAGACGCTTGCGCAGCGTCACGTTTGCGCTCTGATGACCGCCGCCAGTTGGAGTTGTGGTGGGTCCTTTCAACGCAATTTTGTGTTGGGCAATCGACTCGATCGTTGCATCAGGCATGACGCCACGTCCCGCCAGAGCGCTCGCTTCGCCACCTTCTTGGGAGTCCCATTTGACGCGCAGTCCAGCAGCATCAAGAATGCGGGTGACTGCCTCACTGATTTCGGGTCCAATTCCGTCGCCTGGAATCAGGGTCAGGGTTCTCAATTCACTCATTATGGTCTGCTCCTTCCGGGCACAAAACGATTTCTTCCGCGCGCCTTAAACCACCTCGTCTTGGGCTTTGGCAAGCGCCGCCCAGTCTCCGTCACCCCAAAAGTATCCAAGGCTTTCCAGCAAACGCAGATATAAACTAAAATCCTCAATATCTTGTGCATTTTCAACGGAACTGTCCGGTTCCACGACGGTCAAAAATTCCTTGAGTCCGGAATCTGTCAGTAGCGCGGCGACGAGCAATGGCAGGTGGCCGATGGCACTGCGGCCAAAAATGTTTCGTTCTGCACTGCGGATTTCGTCGATCGAATGATGTCCTCGCTCGGTGAGGTCTGAAAATGACCCGTGTGGCTTCTTTGCAAGACAAAGCTCCTTTGGCTCAAGACTATGAAAAAAGTCACAAATCTGCGGACGAATTGGGAAAACTCCACAATGGCCACCCAAATGGCCGGTTTCAGGCGTCGATACAAACAACGGGCACGGAAGCTTTTCCTGCATAAACATGCGTTGTTGACTGTCGGTCATGGGCAAGGAGCCATCGCGCACTGAACGCTCCAGGTATCGTCTTGCATAAGTCATGAACTTTGCATGCAGCTCCTCGACCGGGTGACCGTCTGCCAGCAGTCTGGCCAACAAAACGAAAGCTTCGCCTGCAGTGGCCGGGATGATTGGAAAATAGCAGCATGCGCCGCATCCCTTTGCGCAGGTGATCTTGGGGCCTTCAAGTCTCTGTTCGTGCCTTGAAAGCATTTCATCGCGCTCTTGCACCCAACGTTCATGGACGCCGTCTACAACTGGTAGTAAACACTCCAAGGCTTCAGCGAAATTCATTGATTTGGTCCCAATTCGAGGTTCTGACATGCGCTGGAATACAACAACTCGCTTTCCCTTCGAGGTTCAATTTGAAGACATCGATGGCGGAGGCGTGGTCCATCATCCCAACTATCTCAAATATCTCGAACGGGCACGATGTCATGCTATGCGGGAAATTGGCGTACCATTTGAGGGCTGCCTGAAAAATGGGATTGCCTTCGTTGTTGCCGAATTTCATGCAAAATATTTGGCGCCCCTGCAGCTCGGGGCAAAGGCTGCCGTTGAAACCCGATTGGTTGCAGTGCGCAAGAGCAGTCTTAAAGTTTATCAAAAAATCGTGACGGAACCGGGACCATCCGAGAGGGCCCAGTCACAGACTGACTTTCTGAAGCCCGACAAGGAGACCTTTTTCTTTGCCCAGCTTCGGCTTGTCACTGTTGATTTGAAAACGGGCAAGCCCGTCAGTTTGCCTGACGATCTCCGCCAGGCAGGTGGAATTCCGGCATCCGATTTGCTCTTGAATCAACCGGCATGGTCTGATGTTCGCCTGAACCCGTTTTCGGAATCCTGAAATCAAGGCACGCGATTTGGGGTGACGTCGAAATGGGTAACAAAACGAGGGTGATTGGATTGGCGAGCGCACTGCTGGTGGCGCTGGCCCTTTTTGTTCTGGGAACGTGGTTGGAAACTCGTATCTTTGATGGGCTGACCAGCATTCTTCAGAATCAGTCTTTTCTTTCAGTGATTCTATTTTTCAGCGTGGTGAATCTCAACGCAATACTTGCGTTCGTCCTGATTTTTTTGAGTTTCAGGAATGCCGTGAAACTTGTGGTGGAGCGGCAGAGAGCGGTCTTTGGGAGTTCTCTCAGAACAAGATTGGTCACACTTTTTCTGTTCTTTTCGCTCATTCCAACACTGATTCTGCTCTATATTTCCACCAAATTCGTAAATGCACACTTCGAGAGATGGCTTCCGCCCAGCGTTGCCCAAACATCGCAACTAAGTCTTAAAAGCGAAACAGAATATCGCGAGAAGATTCTAGCTTTGCTTTCCAATATCGAAGTGAACGGGAGTCGTGAAAAGTCTGTGGATTTTGTTTTTCCAGCTGATTCCTCTCGGAGCGATTCTGTCTTCATACGCGAGAATTTTCGGTCAATACAGCCGCAAATCGAAGCAGCATTGAAGAAAAATTCGTTTGTTATGTCTGGCAACGCAAAGTGGATTGCAATTGACAACTCACGTTATCTTGCTGCCGTGCGGCGTGGGAATCTTATCTACGGAATGGTGGCTCCTCCAGCAATTCATTCGCAGTGGCAATTGCTCGAAGCCGAGGTTTCTCAAGCGCAACCTGGCATCGAACTGGTGCGAATGAGTTATTACATTCTTCTGGGTGCTATCACTGTGTTGTTGATTTTTTCCGCGCTGTGGTTGGGAGTGACCATTGCGCGCGAACTCACCGGGCCCTTGCAGTCGTTGGCCGTTGCGACCGAGCTGGTTGCTTCGGGCAACTATGAAGTCAAAATTGATGACGTCGTTTCGGACGACGAGTTGGGGCAATTGGCGAGGAGTTTTAGATCGATGGTTATCGATCTGCGTGATGCCAACCAGAGGGCACGTGCATCTGCGCACGAACTCGAACTCAAGGCAGCCCAGTTGTCGGAGAAAACCGAATATTACGCATCAGTGCTGCAGGAAGTTCAGGCGTCGGTTTTTGCAGTGGATGAGCAGTTCAAGCTGGAGGCATGCAACCCCGCCACAGAGCGTCTGTTCGACATCCTGGAGAATTCGGCACGTGGGCGTTCCATAGGTGAGTTGCTGCCACGTGACTTCTATCTGCATTGGCTTCGTCCACTGATGATGCCACTTGTGGACAACGGTGAAAGACGTGTCGCCGGCGAATTTTCCGGGAAGATTTATGGCCGTGATTGCCAGCTTGTTGTTTCGACCCACGCCCTCATCAAGCCCAACGGAGAGCGCGCATTTCTGGTGGTGATCGAAGATGTGACCGATTTGGCAAGAGCACAACGCTTGGCGGCGTGGCGTGAGGTTGCCCGAAAGGTGGCTCATGAAATCAAGAATCCTTTGACCCCAATTCTACTGGGAGCACAGAGGCTTGAACGTCGGGTGTTGGAAAAGATCCAGGGTCCGGAACACGATGTCATGCGAGAAAGTCTGCGTGTCATCGTTCAATCATCCGACACAATCAGACAACTTGTCGATGAATTTGTTTCTGTCGCACAGATGCCCGGGCCCAACTTGCGGTCTGGAAATATCGTTGAAACATTGAGCCTTGCAGTTGCAGGCTTTTCTGAGAATCCGGACCAGGTTTTGGTCGAACTCGAAGTTTGGAGTTCGGAATCCGAGATGTATGCTTCGAGCAGTCGGTTTGAGACGCTTCCTTTGCTGGTCTTGAAATATGATTCGGGGCAAATCACAAGAGCATTGATGAATCTGATCTCAAATGCGATTTCGGCATCGGCAGGCAATTCCGAGAGTGGCAGGGTCGTGGTGAGAGTCCGTGGTCCAAGTCTTGGCAAACCCGAGGTGGAAATTTCTGTTCATGATTGGGGTCATGGCGTTCCGGAGGCCGTTCGTGAGAGAATTTTTGAACCTTATTTCAGTACAAAGAGAACTGGGACTGGCCTGGGGTTGGTGATTGTGCAGCAGATCGTCCATGAACATGGCGGTCGGTTGTGGGTGTCGGCCAATGAGCCGCGTGGTACTGTCTTCAGCATTTCGCTTCCAGTTTGACCTTGAATTTGGGGAGACCAACGTGAACACCCAAAGCGGTGATTTGTCGCAAGCATATACAGGCAAGATTCTCATCGTCGATGATGAACGAGAGATTTGCGCGATGGTTGCCGAGATTTTGCGCGACGAGGGACACAAGGTCAGTTTGGCGCACGATGGGCAGGCTGCACTCAAAATGTTGAGTCGTGAGATGCCCGAGGTCTGCCTCCTGGATGTTTGGTTGCCCGATATCGACGGACTTTCTGTTCTTGAAAAGAT